>NZ_JAUBPT010000037.1:0-54526 GCF_036700905.1 Microcoleus sp. S13_C3
GAGAGAGAGTTCTCCGGGAGAGGCGGCTCTCCAGTTATTCAGCGCAGATGCGCCTAATGTACGACTTCACGTCGCACGCCAGTGTTATCTTGTGTTACCCGCCGTACCGCTACCACCTTATTAGACCATGAATTAATCAAGGTCTTTTGAAGTTTACGAACTGCTTTAACGTCGCCACGCTCACTTGCTCGATAGATACGTTTTTGCAACTTGAATGTCAACCTTTCGGCTCTACGCCAATTGATTTTATTCCATTCCACCGTCGGGTTATCCCGCGTTTTAGACTTATTCATTGCTACTGAGTTCCTATCTTTGAAGTTATCATGTGTCTGTCTGCATATCTCTGTCATTACAACAGAGCCTTGGCTTTTGACACAATCCTTCTCTCATATATTATTCGTTAGCTACTTACTGGGTAATCGACCTGTTTCCAGAAATATATGAGAGTTACTTCGTTCCGAATATACATTGTTTGAGCTTTTAGTGTAATGCTCTCCACCGGGTTTCTGGGCAGTGCTTATAGGTCGTACAGGAAAACGCCTATGCCCTATCCTTGCCTTTTGGCTTGGTCTTATTCAGCCCTTAGACCATCTACAATAACGATGGTTCAGACACATTTTTGCTTTCGCTACACATGAACTCTTGCTCGGCAGTTACCAGTTTCGGCTACCAGTAGTCTGCCTTTTATCCCCGCTTTACTTTGTTAGTTGCTACCTAGCAAAATAGGGGATATGCTTTTACCGCTGCACTTGCGGACTAGGACTAGGGACTTGTGAATCCTGCACCTAGATGTATAATCAGTTACACTAACCAGAGGGTTAGGCTAATCGTCCCTGGATATTTCTTTATCCATTTGGATTAAACGAGTCGCACCCAAATACTTTTATTATATCCCGTATCAACAACCAGCTAATCTGCTAGAAGTATAACGATCGACCAACAAATGAGCAATCTCAACGAATCTCTGCCTGCACTTCCTTCCTATTGGCCCTTGCCCGATCTATCCCAAGCGGCTTTTGTCGCTGAAGGCGCTGTTGTTATCGGCAGGGTAGAGGTGGCTGCGGGCGCTAGTATCTGGTACGGGGCGGTGGTGCGGGCGGATATAGAGCGAATTGCAATAGGCTCAAGTACCAATATCCAAGATGGAGCAATTCTGCACGGCGATCCGGGGAAACCGACTGTTTTGGAAGATTTCGTGACAGTCGGACACCGAGCCGTGATTCACTCAGCTTACATTGAACGCGGCTGCCTGATCGGGATTGGGGCGATCGTCCTCGATGGAGTGAGGGTGGGGACAGGCTCGATCGTCGGTGCAGGGGCGGTTGTCACCAAAGACGTTCCCCCTCACACGCTAGTTGCGGGAGTGCCTGCCAAACGCCTGCGGGATGTCTCTGAGGAAGAAGCTGCGGAGTTGGTGGAACACGCTAAGCGTTACGAAAAGTTGGCTCTGGTTCACGCGGGGAAAGGTTCTGATTTGGGATTTGATTAGTTGAGGGAATTTTGAGAATATTTCTTGTCCCACCCCCTACTCCCCTTAATAAGGGGGGCTAGGGGGGATCTCCGGGTTAGTTTTATTTGACAATAATGCTAAAGTACAGTAATTAAAATAAAGCAAAAAACTATTAGTTTCTAATGGCTTACACCGCGCAAAAAGTCCTCACCTTTGAAACATTCCTCGATCGATATTGTGACAACTTCCGCTATGAGCTCGCTGACGGAGAATTAGTTGACATGGAACCCACAGGCCCACACGAAACCGTCAGCGGTAAACTAGCAACTCAAATCGGCATCGCCATGGCAGCCGAAAAACTACCTTGGTTCATTCCCCGCACTTGTTTGATCCGTCCATTCTCAGATGCAGCTACTGCCCGCCGTCCCGATATTGTCGTGTTAGATGAAACCGCTATAGTCAGCGAACCTCTCTGGGAAAGAGAACCTGTGATTACGCTGGGACGATCTATTAAATTGGTGGTAGAAGTCGTCAGCACTAACTGGGAAACAGATTACGCCCGAAAAGTTGAAGAATATGCTATTTTAGGGATTCCCGAATATTGGATAGTTGATTATCGCGGATTAGGGGGTGTGGCTTTTATCGGTAAACCAAAACAACCTACTATCACCGTTTGCCAACTGATTGACCAAGATTACACCCAGCAACAATTTCGCCTTGGTCAACCGATTATTTCTCCTCTGTTAAAGAGCTTGCAACTTCGCCTAGATGATGTTCTACCGCGTTAGGCGATAGACAACAACTTTTAGATTTTTGATGGTAAATTTTAGATGGGAGAAGTGATTAATCTGGTCGCCCTGAACCCAATTGCTTTTGGCCAACAATCAACCGTCAACAATCTTCGGAAAAATCGGTATTTGTTCGAGCGATAAAACTTTAAAATTTACTAAAAAAATTGTAAAGCTCGATCGAGCGCTAAGATTAATCACATGAATAACGATCGCACATCCAATCCAAACATCCCCCCACAGGCCTGGAAACGTCCCATCGGCCTCGGTTGGGAGAATCCCTATACAGTCCGCTACGCAAGCAATCTCGACGACGGCCCCTGGCACGGAATGCCTCTGGGCGGGTTCGGTGCCGGCTGCATCGGGCGATCGTCCCGCGGCGACTTTAACCTCTGGCACATTGACGGCGGCGAGCACATTTTTCGCAGTTTGCCCGCTTGTCAGTTCAGCGTTTTTGAAGAAACTCAAGGCAAGAAACAAGCTTTTGCACTGTCCACTGAACCGCCTACCGATGGCAGTTTATCGAGTTGGAAATGGTATCCAAAAGAAGGAAGTTCGGCAACGGATTATGTAACGGATGTAGCGGATGGAATTCTGAAGGCAGACGGAAGAACAGAAGAGAAGGAAAAATTTCAATCTTCGGGGACTTATTATGCTTTGTATCCGCGCAGTTGGTTTGTTTATGAAAATGTGTTTCAGGCTCAATTAAGCTGCGAGCAATTTTCGCCAATTTTGCCGAACAATTATCAGGAAAGCAGTTACCCAGTAGCCATGTTTGAATGGGTAGCGCACAATCCTACAGATGCGCCGATTACTCTCAGCATCATGCTGACTTGGGAGAATATTGTCGGTTGGTTTACTAATGCCAACAAGTCGCCGAAAGTGATGGTGCGAGATGATGGTAGTCCATTTTATGATTATCAATCCCGGTGGGGAGAAAGTGCCGGGAATTTTAATTTGTTGGTGGAAGATTTTCACCGGATCGGTTGCGTGATGACGCGGTTGACTGCTGAGGAGGAACCGCAAGAGGGGGATGGACAATGGGCGATCGCAACTATTACTAATCCGGCGGTAGAAGTATTCTATCAAACTCGCTGGAACCCGGCGGGGAATGGCGACGATATTTGGCGCAACTTTTCTGCTGAAGGTTTCTTGTTGGATGACAAAGACGAGACAGCCGCAGCAGCAGGAGAACAGTTGGCTTGTGCGATCGCAGTTCGTTTTACTATTCGACCGGGAAAAACCCGCAAAATCCCCTTTATTATAGCTTGGGATTTGCCCGTTACTGAGTTTGCATCGGGAGTTTGGTACTACCGCCGCTATACGGATTTCTTCGGCCGCAATGGCAAAAATGCTTGGCCGATTATTCGCACTGCAATGAAGCATTCGGATACTTGGCGCGAAAATATTGAAGCTTGGCAAAAACCGATTTTAGAACGGAAAGATTTGTCAGACAGTTTTAAAATGGCTTTGTTTAACGAGTTATACGCCCTGACTGACGGCGGTACTCTTTGGAGTGCGGCTGACGAACGCGATCCGAAGGGTCAATTTGCGGTTTTGGAGTGCATTGATTACCGCTGGTACGAAAGTTTGGACGTGCGGCTTTACGGTTCTTTTGCTTTGTTGATGCTGTGGCCGGATTTGGAAAAGTCGGTGGTTTTAGCGTTTGCTAGGGCGATTTCTGCAGGAGACGATACGCCGAGAATTATTGGGTGGAATCAAGCTTCGGCTATTAGAAAAGCTGTCGGTGCGACACCACACGATTTGGGTGCTCCTAACGAACATCCTTGGGAGAAAACGAATTATACTAGCTATCAAGATTGCAATTTGTGGAAGGATTTGCCTTGCGATTTTGTGTTGCAGGTTTATCGGGATTTCCTGTTGACTGGCGGCACAGATTGTGAGTTTCTGCAAGAGTGTTGGCCGGCAATTGTTGAGGCTTTGGCTTATCTGAAAACTTTTGATGAGGATGGGGACGGAATTCCTGAGAATTCGGGAGCACCGGATCAGACGTTTGATGACTGGCAAATGCGAGGAATAAGTGCCTATTGCGGGGGTTTGTGGTTGGCGGCGCTGGAGGCTGCGATCGCGATCGGCGAAATTTTAGAAGATGCAGCACCGGAGATAATTCCTAACCCTCAAGCAAAGATAGCATTATATCACAGTTGGCTGCTACAAGCAAGACCGAGCTATCAAGAAAAACTGTGGAACGGTCAATATTACCGTTTGGACAGCGAGAGTAATTCCGAAGTGGTGATGGCCGACCAACTGTGCGGTCAATTTTACGCGAAACTGTTAGGATTACCGGATATTGTGCCGCCAGAATGTGCCGTCAGTGCTTTAGAAACTGTGTACGATTCTTGCTTTTTGAAGTTCAATGAGGGGGAGTTCGGTGCGGCGAATGGGGTGATGCTGAATGGTTCGCCGGAAAATCCCAATGCAACTCATCCTTTGGAAGTTTGGACGGGGATTAATTTTGGGTTGGCGGCTTTTTTGGTACAGATGGGAATGGAGGAGAAAGCATTTAAATTGACGGATGCGGTGGTGAAGCAGATTTATGAAAATGGGTTGCAGTTTCGGACGCCGGAAGCGATTACGGCGGGGGGGACTTTTCGGGCGAGTCACTATTTGCGGGCGATGGCGATTTGGGCGATTTACGGGGTGTTGACCAATTTTAAATAGGGGAAAAGGTATATAGCAATCCTTGTAGGAGTTGTAATTTTTTTGACCCCACCCCAACCCTCCCCGAACCTGCGGGGAGGGAGTAAGAAATTCACAAATGATTTAGATTACTATATTAGCTGGTGAATCCCACTTAACTTTAAAAAATTTAAGACTTCATATCATGTCCCGTCGATTACCCGAAATGAGGTAGGGGCGGGTTCACCAACAACATCGGTCAATAATTGACAATCTCAAAAACCCGCCCGGCCGGGATATTATGGTCAATCGGATATGAGATCAACTCCATTTTTAGCAAGAAAAACGGTTAATTCAACTCGCACTAAAATTAACAGTAAAAATTTTTAGCCTTCGAGGAAGAAACTAATGTTTCATGCTCAAACTTTAGCTATGCTAAAATTTTAAAATGAAACAACCCTGCTGGGATGCGAGGGGTATCGAACTCGTCTATAAACGAGGGAGACAAAGGGTATGAGGCAATTGTTGACACCAATACAGTGGGCACCTTACCCGTATATAATTTGGAGTGATAGCCAATTTCAAGATAAAATAGAAAAATGTCAAATCCCTTACTTTCCCTCAACTACGAACCAGCCCTCGAATCCCTCGGCGGCGACTATTTTGATGAAGTCCCTGCGGCCGATTTTCCGCAGCATATTCTGCGCTTCCGCAACGACAAATTATTGCCGATATTGGGTTTAGGCCCCGCACAAGTAACCGACCAACATTTTATTGAAGCGTTCGGCGAATTTCACTGCGTCCGCCCTTTTTTGGCACTTCGCTATCACGGCTATCAATTCAACACATATAACCCCAATTTAGGCGACGGTAGAGGCTTCTTATACGGCCAAGTTCGCGGGACTGACGGCAGACTTTACGACTTCGGTACTAAAGGTTCCGGCCGCACTCCCTACTCGCGGGGCGGTGACGGTAGACTCACTCTCAAAGGGGGAGTTCGCGAAGTTTTAGCTGCGGAAGCTTTGCAGCGATTGGGAGTTCGGACATCTCGCTGTTTTAGTTTAGTTGAAACTGGGGATGCTTTGTGGCGGGGGGACGAACCATCTCCGACGCGATCGTCCGTAATGGTGCGTTTCAGTCTTTCTCACATCCGGTTTGGAACTTTTGAAAGATTGTACTATATCCGCCGCCCGGATTTAACTAAAAAACTTTTAGATTTTGTTATTGAATATTACTACCCAGAACTGCATTTAGAAGCAACCAATGCGGGTATTTCGCCGCAGGAAAAGTACGCCCTGTTTTATGCAGATTTAGTCAAGCGAGTAGCTGAATTAGTCGCTCAGTGGATGGCGGCAGGATTTTGCCACGCTGTGCTGAATACTGATAATATGTCGATTACTGGAGAAAGTTTCGATTACGGGCCTTTCGCTTTTATCCCAACTTACAAGCCGGAATTTACAGCAGCTTATTTCGACCATTACGGTCTGTATTGTTACGGCAATCAACCGTTGATTTGTAGGGACAATTTAGAGAAGCTTCAGCAACCGCTATCAGCGGCGATTCCTCAAGCTGATATGGATGCGGGTTTGGCCAAGTTTGGCGATTATTATAATGCAGCTTATCGGCAGTTGATGCTCAATAGATTGGGATTTGAGGATTTGCCAGAGGCGGAGGGAGATGAGTTGTTGAAGGTGACAATTAAAATGCTGGCGGAGTCTCAAGTAGCCTATCACGATTTCTTTTTTGAACTGCGAAGACAGTTCTCTCGCACTTGGCGAGATGATGCTAGTCTAATTTTTGCTGAGGCGGAACCGGCTGACTTGATAGCACCTTGGCGACAGTTCTATTATCACATTTTGCAAAGTTTGTCGGCGGATGATATGGACAAAATGGCGGACTGTTTGCTGCGGCACAATCCCGAACAATCGCTGTTGAGACCGACAATTGAGGCTGTTTGGGAAGCCATAGCTATTGAGGATAATTGGGAACCGTTTTATGAATTGGTGAAGAGACTTCAAAATTCTTAAAGGGAATTGGGGATGGGGCATTGTTGACTGTTGACTGTTGACTGTTGACTGTTGACTGTTGACTGTTGACTGTTGACTGTTAACTGATGACTGATGACTAACAACTAACAACTAGCAACTGACAACTAGCAACTGACAACTGACAACTGACTACTTCAGCTTTTCGATCTCAAATTGTGCATCTTTGTAACCGCCAGTAAGTCCTTGATCGAGAAACATTTTGCCGGCTTTTTCTAAATCGCTAATTGCTCCTGCTTTGTCTCCCAAGGAGCGACGAACCATGCCTCTACCGTAGTAAGCAGCAGCATAATTCGGGCTGATCCGAATAGCTTGCACGTAATCTGCGATCGCACTATTGTAATTCTTTAACTCCTGGTAAATCTTAGCCCGATTGGCGTAAGCTTCCGCATTGTTGGGATTGAACCCGATTGCTGCTGTAAAATCTGCGATCGCCCCCTGCGCGTCACCCCCCGCGCTGCGAGCTAAACCACGATTGTTAAAAGCATTAAAATCATTCGGATTCACTGTCAGCGCTTGAGTGCAATCGGCAATTGCTTTCGGATAATCCTTCAAATTTAAATAAGCAATGCAGCGATTGTTGTAAGGAACCCCATCCTCCTCGCTCAGCGAAATTGCCTGAGTGCAATCGTCAATTGCCGCTTGATGCGCTCCCAAATTCAACTGCGTGCTGCAACGATTAGCGTAAGCATCTCCACTCTTGGGATCGATCGCAATTACCTGAGAATAATCCGCCAGAGCTCCCTGATAATCTCCTAGGTGAAAGCGAGCTCTCCCCCGACTGTAAAAAGCATCAACATTCTTAGCATCAAGTTTAATTGCCTCAGTATAATCTCCAATCGCCCCCTGCAAATCTGCGCTCCCAGCGCGAGCCAACCCCCGCGAATGATAAGCTTTATCAAGGTTCGGCTGCAACCGAATTACTTCGGTAAAATCCTGAATAGCGGCATTGTAATCTTGCATTTCTAAATAAGCAACTCCTCTTTCATAATATGTATCAGCATCCCTGGGCTGGAGATTCAAAGCTTGAGTGTAATCCTCAATCGCCCCGCGCTTGTCGTTAAAATCGTGACGGGCTAGCCCGCGGTTAAAATAAGCCTGAACATATTTAGGATTGAGGGCGATCGCCTGAGAATAATCCGCAATTGCTTCTTGATACTTTTTTAAATCATAATTAGCATTACCGCGCTGGTAAAAACTCTCAGCCTTTTTAGGATTCAATTGAATTGACTTATTAAAAGCCTGCAAAGCTGCCGCCGCATCTTGATTGCGAGACTTTTCCACTCCCTGTTCGTAATATTCCTTAGCTTTAATCGGATTCGGGCGGCTCCAATAACTAAACAGAAATATCAGAACTATCGCCGCCCCGACGCCCGCCAAAATCATCAACCAAAATCGACTTCCCAAACGTGACGAAAAACTATCCGAAGACAGTAACCTCGGAGAAATACTTTTCTTTTGAGCCGTATTCACAGGCTCTTGGCGGTGTCTCAACTTGCGGAGAGCTACCAAAACTTCTTCAGCAGATTGATAGCGCTTGGCAAATTGGTGACAGACCATTTTGTCAATTATATTGGCTAATCCCACAGAACATTGAGATCGGTTTCGCCACACAATTTCCCCCGTGTGAGAAGGACTCGGATCTTGCAATTTGGGCAAATCCGTACCGGGTAAACCAGTGATAGCTTGGACTGCCATCATCCCGACTGCATAAAGGTCACTGCTAAATTGCGGGTTTCCTTGAAATTGTTCGATCGGCATATAAGCCGGAGTTCCAGTAGCAATGGTGCGCGGAAATTCTGTATCGTACTCGCTGACGTGACTCGCAACTTCTTTAACCGAACCGAAGTCAATTAAAACTAATTTGCCGTCTGGTTTGCGGCGGATTAAGTTGGAGGGATTAACATCGCGGTGAATCACTCCCTGAGAGTGTACGAAGGCGAGAAGTTGTAACACTTCTTCCAACAGATCCAGCACTCGTTCTTCCCGCCAAGGTTGACCGGCGACAATTTCCCTATTTAGGGCGTGTCCGGGTACAAATTCTTCGACGAGGTAGAATTGATTTGCTTCTTCAAAATAAGCGAGTAAAAAGGGAATTTGATCGTGCTTTCCCAGCTTTTCTAATATTTCTGCTTCTTGTTTAAATAAGCGGTAAGCTGTTTTGAGAACTGTGGAAGTGTTGCTGGGAGGCCGCAGTTGTTTGACTACACATTGAGGGTGGCCAGGGCGGCGAGTATCGACAGCTAAATAAGTTTGTCCAAAAGCTCCTGAACTGAGAATTTGCACTACCCGATAACGCCTGTCTAAAAGTTGACCAACCATGTTCATATCTATAAGTGAGAATTGGTAACGGGGAGGTGGTAATTTGGAATTGGTAACGGGGAGTTGGTAACGGGAAGTGGGTAATTTGGAATTGGTAATTGGGTCTTCTTCTTTCTTCCTTCTTCCTTCTGCCTTCTGCCTTTTTTCTTCTTTTTTTAACATCTGAATCGTGATAATAGTTTACTTAGGGTCGTTGATTTGTGCTTGTGCGTTTTGGAAACCATCGGCTCTTCCTTGTTCGAGAAAGAGGGTGGCAGCTTTCTGAAAATCTTCGATCGCCCCAGCACGGTCTTTGAGTTGGCGGCGGACGAGGCCTCGGCTGTAAAAAGCGCTAGCATTGTTGGGGTTGAGCCGCAGCGAGTGAGCGAAATCCTCAACTGCTAAAGGGTAATTTTTTAGTTCTGAGTAAATAGTACCGCGATTGCTGTAAGCTACTGCATCGCTGGGATTGAGTCGAATTGCTTGAGTAAAATCTTCTAAAGCTCCCTGCTTGTCTCCCGAAGCCGATCGAGCTAATCCTCGATTGCTGTAGGCTTTGGGATTGTTGCCGTTGAGTCCGATCGTCAAACTGCAATCTTCGCTGGCCTTTTGAAATTGTTTTAAATTCAGATAAGCAATGCAGCGGTTGTTGTAAGCTGCTTCATCTTTTGGAGCGAGGCGAATTCCTTCGGTGCAATCTGCAATCGCTTTGTCGTAGGTGGCCAAATTCAAGTAAGCGCTGCACCGATTGGTATAGGCATCAGCGAGATCTGGTTGCAATTCGATCGCCTTAGTATAATCTTCCATCGCTCCTTGATAATCTGCCAGATTAAATCTCGCTCGACCACGACTGTAGTATACGCCAGCTTGTTTGGGGCTAATTTGAAGGGCTTGAGTAAAATCTGCCATTGCTCCTGTTTTGTCGCCCGCAGCCGATCGAGCTAAACCCCGATTGCTGTAAGCTGTAGCATCGTTGGGAGTGAGCCGAATTGCTTGAGTGTAGTCTTCAATTGCCGTGCGGTAGTCGCCCAAATCGTAGTAGGCTAAACCCCGCTGAGAGTATGCCTCACCGTCGCTGGGATTGAGTCGCACTACTTGGGTGAAATCTTCCACGGCCCCCCGCTTGTCCCCGGTGTCGAGGCGGGCCATACCTCGATTGTAGAGAGCTTTGGTGTGGCTAGGATTGACTTTAATTGCTTGCGTGTAATCCTGTATTGCTTGCTCGGTTGCGCCCATGTCGTAGCGAGCGTTTGCCCGCTTGTAATAAGTTTCCGCATCGCTGGCATTCAGGGCGATCGCTTGAGTATAATCGGCGATCGCGCCTGTTTTGTCCCCTTGCTGCGCCTTGGCCACGCCGCGGGCTAACAATTCTTTTGACCTCGCCGGAGTTTGACTCTGCCAAAAGTAAATTATCACTGCCGTCAAGATTAAAGCTGCCGCTGTTGCAGCCAACAGCAGGAGTTTGGTTTGGCTTTGTCTTCGCGGTTGACTCATAGCGTCCGTAATGATTGTGGCTGGCGGCGGCTCAACCTCCAATTTTACGGCGATTTGTTTGAGGTCTGCTAAAACTTCGGCGGCCTCCTGATAGCGTTCCTCGCAGTCAGGGCGCACCATTCGATCGATAATATCTGCTAGGGCTGCCGAACAAGTTGCCCGGTTTCGCCAGGGAATTTCGCTTTTGTTGTTTTTTAAGGCACTCAGTTCGTTGGGTGAGAGTCCTGTGACGGCAAGCTGGGCGATTGTACCTAGAGCGTAGATGTCGCTATTGTAACGGGGGTGGCCGCTCAATTGCTCGATCGGCACGTATAAATCCTGAGCCGCCAAATCCTGTTTTTTTGCCTCATGCCGTTTAACAGAGTTCGGGGAAGTTTGCGACAACAAATGACAGTTAGCAAATTCCGGGTTAATTTCTTTGTCTAAGCTAAAGTCTACCAATACAAATTTGCCGTCTGACTCGCGCCGGATCGCTCTGTCGGGTTGAATTCTGCGGTGAATGAAACCTTTCTCGTGTATGAACACCAAAATTTCTAATATTTCTGATAGGAGACCAATTACTTGGTCTTCATCCCAAGGTTGACCGGGTATTAGTTCTTGACTTAAAGGTGAGCCGGTAATAAATTCTTCAATTAAGTATAAACTTTGATTTTCCTCAAAATACGCCAATAATTCGGGAATTTTGTCATGTTTTCCCAATTTTTCAATTATTTCTGCGTTTCTTTGAAATATAACTTTGACTAATTCTGGAGTTTGCGAACTTGTGCCGGGGAGTCGCATTTCTCTAACCGTGCATTGCGGATACCCGGGACGGTGAGTATCTGCTGCTAGATAAGTTTTTCCCACCTCACTTGAGTCTGTGACTTTAATGATGCGGTAACGTCTGTCTAGAAGTTGACCAATCATGCTTTGCCCTCTACCCTGTCAATCGATTTTAGATTTTAGATTTTAGATTAAAGAATTGAACCATTGACCCCACAGATAAATTCGGGGGGCAAGTTTCATCGGATACAGGTTTTTTCTTTCTCCACGGATGAATCCGGGGGCTTGTATCCTGGATGCTTTCGGTCAATTTTCCATTATCGCATGAAATCAGAATAGCCAAAATATGTGGCTGAGTAATTTAAGTTCGATCGATCCGTGACTCCTACCCAAAAACGGATAGTTGCTTTCCGACTGGAGTCGTGAGACGCCCAAAATTTTAGACTCTTGTTCAAGTTCCCAGATTGAGCTGTGGAGTCAATCTAAAATCTAAAATCTAAAATCGACTGACTGGCAAAACGGGCGATCGGATTGGCTCGCCAAGTCCATCGCTGTTGCCACGCTCTTCTAATATTTTAGAAAAAAAATGCTGAAATTGTTTATCCTGTCAATGAGATATGTATAATTTAACAACCAAGCCGGAGGTCAGTCAAATGAAAGTACAAGTGGTTGAATCCCTAATTCAAGTTATCTGGTCTCTCGGAGCCGACGCACAATTAGCGATTCTAGGTAAAATATTACCAAATATCTCCTACGCTTCGAGCCGGAAACTGGTGCATTTTGCCCTAAAGGGCGACTATTTTAATTTTTTGAATGACGAACTAGAGATTTATACTCTCAAATACCGAGAAGCAATTGCCTGATACTCAAAAACAGGAGATTGAGAGAACTTTTGAATGTGTGAACAATAAAAATGTCTGAATCATTAACAAAAGGAGGCACGATCGCAGCGATCGCCACTGCCATAGTTCCCCAACAAGGCAGCGTCGGCATTGTGCGAGTTTCCGGTTCCGCCGCCTTAAAAATTGCCGAAACTCTGTTTCGCGCCCCAGGACGGCAAATATGGGAGTCTCACCGCATTCTTTACGGTCACATCCGCCGCCCCAAAACTCAAGAATTAGTCGATGAAGCTTTGCTGCTAATCATGAAAGCGCCGCGTTCTTTTACTCGCGAAGATGTGGTGGAATTTCACTGTCACGGCGGCATTATGGCTGTGCAGCAAGTCTTGCAGTTGTGTTTGGAACATGGGGCGAGATTGGCGCAGCCGGGAGAGTTTTCGCTGCGGGCTTTTTTGAACGGGAGGCTCGATTTAACTCAAGCTGAAAGTATTGCAGATTTGGTGGGAGCAAAATCGCCCGCTGCTGCACAAAGTGCTTTGGCCAGTTTGCAGGGAAAATTAGCGCAGCCAATTCGCAAATTGAGAACAACTTGTTTGGACGTGCTGGCAGAAATTGAGGCGAGAATTGATTTTGAGGAAGATTTGCCGCCTTTAGATGAAGCTAAAACTTCTTTGGAAATAAATCATGTTTTGGAGGAATTGTCAACAATTTTGGCAACCGCAGATCGTGGAGAATTGTTGAGAACCGGTTTGAAAGTAGCGATTGTTGGGCGGCCGAATGTGGGAAAATCGAGTTTGTTGAATGCGTGGAGTAAGAGCGATCGGGCGATCGTCACGGATTTGCCCGGTACGACGCGGGATGTGGTAGAATCGCAGCTAGTTGTCGGCGGCATTCCGGTGCAGGTGCTCGATACTGCGGGCATTCGAGAAACCGAAGACAAGGTAGAAAAAATTGGCGTTGAGCGATCGCGCGCAGCAGCAAAACAAGCCGATTTAGTGTTGTTGACAATTGACGCGGAATCTGGTTGGACAGAGGAAGATTCGGAAATTTACGAACAAGTAAAGCACCGCCAGCTAATTATAATTATCAACAAAATCGACTTAGTAAAAACCATACCCAAATTACCTTTTTCCCCTGAAAGTCACCGCATAGTTACCGCAGCCGCCGCCCTCGATCGAGGCATAGAATACTTAGAAACAGCAATTTTAGATGCCGTCACCGGGGGAAATTTGCAAGCAGCCAACTCAGACTTAGCAATCAACCAGCGGCAAGCAGCGGCGTTAACCAGAGCTAAAATTTCTCTGGAACAGTGCACGGATACTATGAGCAACAAATTGCCTTTAGATTTTTGGACAATAGATTTGCGCGGTGCAATTCAAGCATTGGGGGAAGTTACGGGCGAAGAAGTGACCGAATCAGTGCTAGACAGAATATTTAGCAGGTTTTGCATTGGGAAATAGTAAGAGAAAAAGAGTAAATTAAATAGGTAAGCTGTCTCGCATTTAAGTTGTATTTTTAGGGCGGGCGGGACGCCCACTCCACAAGAATTTCAGTCTTTGTAGAACCCCGAATTTCACTCTTTGTGGAACAGGCATCTTGCCTGTTCTGTTGTATTTTTAGGGCGGGCGGGACGCCCACTCCACAAGAATTTCACTCTTTGTGGAACACCGAATTTCACTGTTTGTGGAACAGGCATCTTGCCTGTTCTTGAGAAGGGTGTAAGATGTTAATTTCATCAAACTTGACTGTAAAATTTAGATGCGCCTGGGATCAATGAAGCAATACTACTGACAAATAAAAACTACGTCATTCTTACGATCGAGGTCTTCCGAGACTTGTAATATAAAGCACAGCCTCACCCGCAGGAATACCGAGAACGTCATTGACACGATCGTCAAAAAAGCCCCCGATACCGCTGACACCCAAACGCAGTTGCATAGCTGCTAAATTCAACCGCTGGCCCAAATGACCCGCGTCCATGTGCAAATAGCGGTAAACTCGATCGCCATATTTTGCTACAGCCCTGTTCAAATCCGCCGTGTGAAACAACAGCGCCCCCGCATCTCTGCCCAAGTCTTGCCCCAAACACAAAAAATGCAGTTCCCTGCGGAAATTTTTAAACCGAATTTGCCGCAATTCTTGAGCTTTCGGAGCGTAATAGTAACAGCCTTCTTCTAACCCATGCACTCCCGAAACAGCAATAAAAGTCTCGATCAAGCTTAGATCGAAATAGTCTGGATAACCGTCTAATCCTTGGTCGATATAGTGCTGGGGCTGGTAAGTAAAATCGAGCATAGCTAGCAGTTCGCCCAAGCTCAAAGAAGCACCTGTATAAGCACGGGTAGAACGCCTTTTGAGCATAGTGTTTTCTAAAGTTTCCAGGTTCACTCCCCAAGGAATCGAAGGAGTGACCGTCGAAACTTTAGTACAAAATGGAAAGTTGTATTTATCCTCTAATTCCCCTTCACTTTCATCCAGTTTCCAGCCGTCAGATCCGGTAGGGTCTGATTCTAAATGCGTGGCTTTGTGGAGGTATTTTAACAGTTGACCTTCGGAAATTTTCGGGTAATCTGTGGTGGTTTTTCCGGGCAAAGCTGTTTTAAATTTAGGCAAGTTTTGGTCAATATCTAGCAAGTCGGCTAAAGCAACTACACAAATAGCTCCTTCTTGCTCCGAGTCGATGTAGAGTAATTCATTGACCGCTTCGTCGGCGAATCCTCCAATCAGGTGAGGTCGGTAATCGTTGACGGCGCAAGCTAACTCGATATTACTCAATAAATGGCCAGTGTCTAGAAAAATTCGCCGATAAGCTCGGTCTTCGTAACGCCAAGAAGAACGGAAAAAAATAGTGGTAATGGCGATCGCCAATTGGGTATTTTCTAGCGCTGGCGACTGGAAACAAGCTGCTTGCAATGTCGGCCAAACTTGACTGTCCCAAAAATGAACAAGTGAATGAGTTCTGCACTGATAATTGTAGAGTCCGGCCGGCAACTGGGCAGTGCCACGGGAGATTAAATAAACCTCTGCTGGGTATAGTCCACCCGCCGACGGTGCAGATCGCAAATACAGGTAGCTGTCGTCTACCGTCTGCACTTTCGCCGTCAACCCGTAGCTGCACAGCAACAAGCTAGATAACCGATGCCACCAAGCGGCATCGGGATCGGCATCGGCATCCTCGGAGGGGTCTTTTAGATAAGGCTTGAGGTCAAAATACGCTCCAATTTTATATTCTTTGAAAGGCACAGGTTGCTCTGTCCAATCTAGCTGTTTACTTTTAGCAGCAATGGTTTCAGGGTCGTATTTTGTCCGTTCGTGGTAGTGCTGAGCAATGGAGAGAGGATGTTCTGGCATATTTCAGTAGAGGATTGACTTTGGTTTCTCGATCTTGACATTACTAACCGCTTACTGGTTGAGCAAGGCAGAATTTTACAAATATAAAAAAAATCTTAGAAAAAATGCGACTGTTGTTACACAAGCTTAACATAATAAGAGACATAAGTATAAATACGCAAAAAAATCACCATTGATTACTGTTATGGATTGGCTGCAGTAGCTGTCGTCATGAGGAATGAAAATGCAAAAGCTAAGCGGTGAGGAATTGCTTGCTCAGTATGCTGAGGGCCAGCGAAACTTTAACGCCGTTGACTTAAGTGAACATAACTTGTTTCAAGCAGATTTGACAGAAATAAATCTTTCTGGTAGCGTTCTGAGGCGAGCTTATTTGCCCTACGGAAATTTGACTCAAGCCAATCTTTATAAAACTGATTTGCAAGATGCTGAATTGGGCGACATTCAACTTTATCAAGCTAACTTGTCGGAAGCAACTTTATCAAGAGCAAACTTATCAAGAGCAAATTTGCGTCACGCCAATTTGCAAGGTGCTAATTTGCAGAAAGCCAATTTGCAAGGTGCGGATTTGTACAATGCCGATTTGACGAATGCCGATTTGAGATATGCGGATTTGAGCCGAGCTAATTTGGAGAAAGCAAAGTTAAGCAAAGCTCAATTAGGGGGCTGCAACTTATTTCGATCGCGCTTGGTTGATTTGTCGGAAGCGGAGTGCGATCGCACTACTATCGGGCCCGAAGGCTATTGATGATTTGCAGTGGCTAGCCTAGGGCGTAGGGCGATCGGCTTAATTAGTCGTGAAGCGTAGCTAGAGCAATCCTAAATGATTCAGATAAATTTGTAGGGGTAGTGCTAAGAGTGCCTACCACCTATCTATCGGGCAACCTGGCGTGGGATTGCCCCTACAATAATTATGCAAATGATGCGAGGATTGCTATATCCCGTAGGGAATCGCCCTTTTTACAATTTCTTAACATTTCTCGACATGGGGGAAAATGTGAGTTACAGTCGTAGAGAACTTATACCAATTTTTTATGAGGCCCCGTAGAATCTGATCCCCCCTAACCCCCCTTAATAAGGGGGGGACAAGATTCTTCTCAAAGTCAACCCATACTCCCCAACGATCAGGGGGAGTAGGGGGTATGCGAGGGGGGATCGAGATATGTGAAACTTCACATTAAATTGGTATTATCGCTCCGCAACAGTGACAATAAATAACACATTTGTCCAGCGAAAAACAGGCTAAAATTTATGAATTCTCCTGACAACAAATCCAGAGAACTCCGGCGCAGAGAACAAGAACTGCGGAAGCGAGAACAAGAAATTCGGCTCCGCGAACTAGAAGCCGAAATCGACCGCTCAGTGCCCGAACATCTAACAAGCAAGTACCAAGAACCAGACAGCCAAGTTAACGGCAAACTCAAACAGTGGCGCCGAAAAATTATAGCAGCCGCTCAATTTACAGGCATTGTCATTGCTGTTATCGTTGCAGTTCGCATAGCATCTTGGCTGGCAGCCGCGCTGATAGTGGGAGGCATTGCTTGGATCGCTTACAAAATGTTTATTGAAGAAGACAAAATTTAAAAAGCTCAAGCAGGAAACTCTCAGGAAATACCCATGAACCTTAAAGTAGAAACTAGCAACTTTCTCAACGATTTAGAGCGAGTAGCCGCCGTCCGCCGAGAAATTGCCACTCGCCTCAGCAACATTGCCACAGCCATCAACCAAGCAGAATTAGCAGGAGGAGAAGCATCGGGAAAACTCGGTTTAGAAACAGACAACGCCGACATTGATGTCGCCAGTAAAAACTTGCGCCAAGGAGTCTTTCGGCTGCTAGTGCTAGGCGACATGAAACGCGGTAAAAGCACTTTTCTCAATGCGTTAATCGGCGAAAACTTACTGCCCAGCGATGTAAATCCCTGTACAGCTTTGCTGACGATTTTGCGCTATGGTTCAGAAAAAAAAGTCACCGTTTATTTTAATGACGGCAAAAGCCCAAAACAGCTAGATTTTAAAAGTTTTAAACAGAACTACACAATTGACCCCGCTGAGGCAAAACGCTTAGAAGAAGAAAAGAAACCAGCATTTCCAGATATCGATTGCGCCGTAGTAGAATATCCCTTACCTTTGTTAGAAAAAGGCATAGAAATAGTAGACAGTCCCGGACTGAACGATACAGAATCCCGCAATGAATTATCTCTCGGTTACATCAACAACTGCCACGCTATTTTGTTTGTGCTCAGGGCAACTCAGCCTTGCACAATGGGCGAAAGACGCTATCTAGAAAATTACATCAAAAATCGCGGAGTGAGCATTTTCTTCCTGATAAATGCTTGGGATCAGGTGCGGGAAAGTTTGATTGACCCGGATGATCCTGAAGAATTGGCAGAAGCAGAAGGGAAACTGCGGCGGGTTTTTCAAGCTAATTTGGCTGAATATTGTTTAACAGAAGGCCACGACATTTACGACGAGCGAGTGTTTGCAATTACCTCAATTAAGGCGCTCAGGTTGCGGATGAAAAACCCGGATGCGAATTTGGCAGGAACTGGTTTTCCAGAGTTTATGGCGGCACTGAATACGTTTTTGACGCAGGAAAGGGCGATTTCGGAATTGCGTCCGGCGAGGACTTTGGCGCGTCAAATTTCTGCTCGTGTCCGCGAAGCTGTTGGGCGCCGCTTACCATTACTCGATCGCGATGTCAATGAGTTGAAGGAAAAGATTAATTCAGTTGAGCCGGAGTTTAAAAAGCTGACTCAAATTCGCGATGAATTTCAACAAGAAATTAGCGAAGTTAGAGATAGTAAATCGCGGGCGATCGCAGATTCTTTTCGCACCTACGTTCTCAACTTAGAAAATACCTTTGAAACAGATTTCTTACGGTATCAACCGGAACTGAGATTTCTGGATTTCTTCAGCCAAGGCAAGCGAGAAGCTTTTGAAGCATCGCTCAAACGAGCATTCGAGCAGTACATCAATGACAAACTAGCAGCTTGGACTCTCACGGCCGAACAAGAAATGAATTCAGCCTTTTCGCAGCTATCGAAAAGTGCCGCAAATTACGGAGCATCTTACACGAAAGTGACTGAAAAAATTACCGAAAAACTGACGGGACAAAAAATACCAGCAGCAGTCAGCCACTCGAACGAAGATAACTCCCCAGGTTGGGCAAAATGGGCGATGGGATTGTTCTCCTTAACGACCGGAAATCTGGCAGGAGTAGCAATGGCCGGAGCGGGTTTTGATTGGAAAAATATCCTGCTCAACTTAATCACTGTGTTGAGCGTCAGTACGATTCTTGCTAGTTTGACGGGGATTGTTTTGGGGCCGCTGTACTTGGCTTTATTGGGGATGGGTGTTGGGGTTTTGCAAGCAGACGGAGCTCATAAACAGTTGGTGAAAGCGGCGAAAAAAGAGCTAGTGAAATATCTGCCGCAGGTGGCTCAAGAGCAGTGGCAGCCGATTCATGATGCTGTAAAAGAGTGTTTTGATGTTTATGGGCGAGAAGTGGGCGATCGCATGAATGCTGATATTACTTCTCGGAAATCTGAGTTAGATAATTTGCTGGCTCAAAAGGAATCTCGCGAGATTAATTGTCAGGCTGAATCGCAGCGGTTGAAAAAATTGGAGGCTGATGTTTCTGCCGAGTCGCAGAGTATTGAATCGCTATATCAATGTTTCCTAGCATCGGCGGGAAGCTAGGCGTGTTTTCAAACTTGAAATTAGCTTAAATTGTAGTTGGGTTTCCTTCCTCAACCCAACCTACAGAATAGTTTGAAAACACGCTCTAATCCCCCAGTCTAATTACCGTTGTTATTGACCCAAGATTGGGAATGATCGCAAGAAAATTGACATGGTGCGGAGCCTGCGGCAGAATGGGCTTAAGGATGTGGATGAGTAGATGCAGACATTAGGGGGTAAATATGGATAATGATAAAGTTTCACAGAAATTAGAGAGATTAGAAAGAAACTTGAAAAGTATTCAAGCCCTTGAAGACAGCTCTGCCAAAATCAACCGACTTATCAACATGGCTCAACAGTTTGAACTTGTCGATCGCCATGAGAAAGCTCAGGAAATTTATCAGGAAGCCTTAGAACTTACCCAAAACTTTTCGGATAGCTATGATAAGGTTTGTTTGCTACAAAACTTGGGCTTGTGGCAAGAGGCAACCCTAATTAATCAAAAGCTGCTGAACAACAGGCTTAACCAAAATCTGCCAGATGGCCCTGAAAAGATAGATATACTTAAGCAACTAGGTCGTTTTCAAGAGGCGATCGAAATTACTCAAAGATTGACAAATGGCTATACAAAGGCAGCTACCTTAATTGAAATTGCCAATCTCATCCAAGAACCAAATCAGAAAAATTATCTCTGGCAAGAGGCACTTTTGGTTGCCGAAACAATTAAAGATATAGAAGAAAGAGATAGAATATTAGTCCATCTGGTTAAAAAAAAATTAGAGAGGAAGCTCGATCGTTCCCATGAATTATTGCCTGAAGAACTGCTAGGGCATTCAAGAGTTATTGCAGTGATAGAGGAAAAAATTTCAGAAGAGCAATACAAGCAAGCTCTTCAAATTGCTCTAAGAATTGAGCAGATAGAACACAGAAATACTGCATTGTACGATCTGGCTTCTTCTCGATATGATAATAGAGATTGGGGGATCGACCTCATCAATCAACACTATATTGTTACTCCCCCAGATTTTTCTCATAAACAAGTACAAGGAATGCAGTTTAGGCAGAGCAGGTATTCAAATACATTAGCTGCATTTGAAGAGCCACCTTTATCAAATTGCACCGATCGGGAGAAGGTACAAACTGCCTATCGCTTTATTTATCTACCTAGTTTTCACCCCAGCTTAGTCATTCGAGTTTGGGGAGATACACTGAGTACACCTTGCTTGCAGGCTGTTACAAAAGTAGGAAGCAAGGTAGGGAGTGAAGAGCCTTGGATGCTCACAGAAGCAAAATCTTTGGAATTACTGACAGCCATCAATGAGAATAAATTTTGGCCTTCCATTACTTGGGATTTGTCTTGGGGTTTGGATGGATCGAGGTGGGTGTTTGAAGGCTGGAATCAAGGAAAATACAAGTGCTTGGATGCTTGGACTCCTGATAATGGACCAGCATATCGCCTTGGGAAAGTTTTCTTGTCTCTCTTCCCAGAAAACTTATTAGAACTAACTAGAATTTACTGAACCTCCTACAGGTTCACGAGAATAAGTAATATCAGGCTCGATCGATCGCTTATAATATATGTAGGTTGGGCCCTTGGAACGAACCCTACGCTTCGGTTCGCCCAACAAATCTACAAAACCCAACAAATCTACAAAAAATGTTGGGTTTCACTTCGTTCAACCCAACCTACAGCTAACTAAATGAAATAAAACAACAATATGCAACAACCCGAAATTTATCAATACCTGACCGACAATCTCAAATCAGCACTCGGTATTCTCGAACTGGATAAAAACTCCCAACTGTATCGAGATACTACCTCAATTTGCGACTATCTCGCCAAACCAACTTTTCAAATCGCTGTCTTTGGCCCGTTTAATTACGGTAAGTCAACTTTGCTCAATGCTTTGCTTGGAAATCGTGCTTTGCCGATCGACCTCGTGCCCACTACAGGTGCTGCCATTTATGTCAACTACGGCGAGGAATTGCACGCAAAAATTACCCTGAAAGACGGCACGGAAATTAGCGAACCGGGGACTGATGTTTTGAAACGCTATGCCATCCTTGACGACGCGAGACAAATGCGGGATGATGTGGCCGCCGTTAATGTTTATTGTCCCCATCCATTCCTGCAAACCGGTGTGGAATTGCTGGATTTGCCGGGAACCAATGACCGCGAAGAACAGGATAATTTGGTTCGGGATAAATTGCTAACGGCTGATTTAATTGTGCAGGTTTTAGATGCTCGCAAATTGATGACTTTAGGCGAACGGGAGAACTTGAGAGATTGGTTGAGCGATCGCAACATCAACACAGTCGTCTTTGTTGCCAATTTTCTCAATCTACTCGAACCCGACGACCAAAAACAAGTTTACAATCGCTTGTTGTTTGTTGCCGAAAGTTTTCGCTCGAACTTGCCGAACAATATCAGCAATATCTACCGCGTCGATGCTTTGCCGGCTTTGAGGGCGAGGCTGAAAGGAGATGTGGCGGCCGCCCAAACTACAGGAATTGCCAGCTTTGAATCGGCTTTGCAAAGTATTGTAGCAGATCAACAGGAACAATTAGCAGTTAAGTTGCCCAGAATTGAAGCTATAGCTACTAAAATTTGCCAATCTCTCCGAGCCAAAGCTGAAACTGTCACCGCAGAAATAGCCGCAGGTCAAAAAAAGCACAAAGACAAAATTGAAATTAAACAAAAAGCCGAAAAACTGATATCAAAAGGCTTTCAAGCCAGCGTTTCGGATTTCGAGATTTGGCTTTACCAGCCCACACTTTTGCAGCGGTATCAATCGGAAATGGCGCTGTCGCTCCAGGAAGGGAGTTTTGATGCGTGGAAGCTAAAATTTGAGCGAGAGGTCTTACATCAGCAGCAAACCATCGCAGAATGGGTAAATAAAGCTTGCGAGTTCTTTGATAAAGAACAGCCGATCGCACTTTTGATTTCGTTTCCTCCATCCCCGCAAGTCAGTTTACCGGATCCGCCACCACCTCCAGCTCAAAAGTCGAACGAGGGCGAAGTGGCTCCAGTGGCGATCGCCACCGGCTTAGGTTGGCTATTGGGCGGGCCGGTGGGAGCCGCAGTAGTCGGCGGTGCTAGCTATATTTTGAATAAAAGAACTGGGAATGAAAAGCCGCCTGAATCGTCAGAAGCTTATCTAAATCAAGTAACGGAAATTTGCCGCGAGGCTGCTAAAAACTATCTTGCTCGCTTCAGTACCGATACTTTTTCCATGCTGCAACACTACAAGGAAATCGCCGGAAAAGTTATCTGTTTTCAAGAAAGCAAAGAGCCATTAAATATGAATGTTCAGCAGTACCAGTTACAGTTAGTAAATAATTTAATCGATAACTTAGAAGCACAATTGGAGAGAATAAAACTTATATAATTTGAGATTTTAGATTGGTTTCATGGCACTGTCAAATCATCAAGAACAGGCTTTCCGGCCTGTGCCACACAAATTCAGTTTTATTGTGGGAAGAACAGGCTTTCCGGCCTGTGCCACACAAATTCAGTTTTATTGTCGGAAGAACAGGCTTTCCGGCCTGTGCCACACAAATTCAGTTTTATTGTCGGAAGAACAGGCTTTCCGGCCTGTGCCACACAAATTCAGTTTTATTGTGGGAAGAACAGGCTTTCCGGCCTGTGCCACAAAAATTCAGTTTGATTGTGGGAAGAACAGGCTTTCCGGCCTGTGCCACAAAAATTCAGTTTGATTGTGGAACGGGCATCTTGCCCGTTCCTAAAAATAATGAAAGATCCAATTTCTAATCAGTCACTGCTTTAACTTCCTTCAAATGACCAAATCTGTAATTAACGGCAAATGATCCGAACCGACATTGCGGCCAGTACGAATCTTCAAAACACCAATTTCTTTGCTGACTAGAAAGTGATCGATCGGAATATAAGCCAGCGGCATAAAAGTCGGCCAAGTCGGTAAAATGCCAAAGCCCGATCGCGCATTTCGCAAATTTCCGGTTTTTACCATATTTTTGTAGAATGGCGACCACATTGTGGTATTTAAATCCCCAACCACAATCAGCGGATTTTTTACTTGGGCTGCATACTCGCCGATGGCTGCTAGCTGTTGGTTGCGATTGATAAAACTCTCCTGTTTGACTGGCACAGTCGGATGAGCAAGAATCAGAGAAATGGTTTTACCTTGCAATTTAACATCCGCCGACAAGCTCTTTCTTCGATTTGAAAAGGCTTTAACCGAAGAATTTTCTAAAGGCAGCTTGCTGTATATTGCACTGCCAAATCTCTCAGATTCTTGCTGGGTAGAAGAGTAAGGAAAAATCTCGCTTAAAACCGATAACTGTTTTGCCCAAGTTGAGTTGACTTCTACAAAAACCGCGATATCAGGTTGTTCTGCTTTAACCAGCGATATCACCTCAGAATATCGCCGATTAGCCCTTAAAACATTTGAATGCAAAATCCGCAAGTTGTGTCCGGGATTTGCTCCTGCAAATGCTGGCGCTGGAAAATACCAAGGAACAATTTCCGCCAAATTAATGATAAGGCAAAATGCGCTCACCAGCAACCATATTTTTTGTGAGCGCACGAGAGCGAAGAATATAAAAGTAGAGAAACCCACCAGCAGATATTGTAGTTTAAAATGAGAAGTCAACTCAAAAAACAGGTTGAATTCTCCCAAGTAACCTGTTATTGACAATACAGCATTTACACTTGCGGCGATAATAAACCATTTTAAAATTACGTGCTTCAAGCTAATAATTTGGTTATTGCTGTGCAGTACCGTCCATTTCAGCTTAATTTTGAGGTCGTTGGTAATCGGCAATTTATCAATTTCTGTTACCAGTTGTTCTGGCTGTTCCAACACTCGCCGCTTTTGATAAAATCTCACCAGCAAGGTATCTACCACAAAATAACTAAAATAATTGGCAACAAATCCTGCAAATACCAATACACCTAAACCGACAAGCATACCAAAGGAACCGCCGACTTTGACCAAACCTGACCAAACGGCTGCGTCACCTGTTTTCCCTGTAGCTGCTATGGCTATAAATAGCATTAAAGCAGGCAATCCGATCGTGATTATGTTTCTGATGATATAGTCCATTATACAATTTTAGATTTTAGATTTTAGATTGGAAATGAATGATGCAGTTTGTATAGTCAGCACTACGGACTGGTTGACTTAATAACGGCTTGACCAAATAGAGAGACTCCTTAATTTTCATATATTTCTAACGGTAAGTTGTCGGGATCTCTGAAAAATGTAAACCGTTTTTCTGTAATTTCGTCAAGGCGAATTTCTTCTACTTCTACTTGTTGAGATTTTAAGTAAGCAACTGATGCTTCTATGTCCTCAACTGCAAAAGCTAAATGTCTCAAACCGCAAGCTTCAGGATTGTTAACTCTTTCAGGAGGATGGGGAAATGAGAAAAGCTCGATGGTGTCGCCGTTTCCGACTCGCAAATCTAGTTTGTAAGAATTCCTCTCGGTTCGGAAAGTTTCTTTGATAATGGAACATCCCAATACTTCTACATAAAATTTCTTCGATGCTTCGTAATCCGAGCAAATAATCGCCACATGATGTATTGCTTTTATTTTCATCTTAAAAAAGTTAGTTAGTTGCGTTTTTCTGAGATGTTGCACCATTCTCAATAAGCTTTTTATGAACAGGCAAGATGCCTGTTCCACAACAAACAAAATTCACTCTTTGTGGAACAGGCATCTTGCCTGTTCTTGAGAATGGTGCTAGATGTGAGGTTTTGCCAAAAGCACAGCACGCTATTGACAATTATATTTGACGATCGCAGACTCTGCGAGAAACCCTGCTAAATTCAGGGCGAGATCCCTTTATTTTCCCCGCCAAAATCTTAATCTGAAAAAGTTCTGCAAAAAAAGTACCCTACTTTGATAAAATGAGAGTTTTGCAGTCAATCACCCAATTTGCATCTCAGGAGACAAGCACTATGGCCCGTATGTATTACGACACCGACGCGAACCTAGACCTCTTAGCCAACAAAACGGTGGCTATCATCGGTTACGGTTCCCAAGGACACGCCCACGCCCTTAACCTCAAAGACAGTGGCATGAATGTCGTTGTCGGTTTGTATCCCGGTAGCAAATCTGCCGCCAAAGCAACCGACGCGGGTTTAACAGTTCACCCGGTAGACAAAGCAGCCGCCGCTGCTGACTTCATCATGATTTTATTGCCCGATGAAGTTCAAAAAACTATTTACAAAGAACAAATCGAACCGAACCTTTCTGAAGGAAATGTTTTAGCATTTGCTCACGGTTTTAACATTCACTTCGGCCAAGTTGTTCCCCCTGCCAATGTAGACGTAGTAATGGTTGCCCCCAAAGGCCCAGGACACTTGGTGCGGCGGACTTACGAACAAGGGGAAGGTGTTCCGAGTTTGTTTGCAGTATATCAAGATGCTTCCGGTCAAGCGCGCGATCGGGCAATGGCCTATGCTAAAGGTATCGGCGGCACCAGAGCCGGCATCCTGGAAACCACTTTCCGCGAAGAAACAGAAACGGATCTTTTTGGCGAACAAGTAGTTTTGTGTGGCGGTTTGAGCGCCTTAATTAAAGCTGGATTTGAAACTTTAGTTAACGCCGGATACCAACCGGAATTAGCTTATTTTGAATGTTTGCACGAAGTTAAACTTATCGTTGACTTAGTAGTAGAAGGAGGCCTCGCCAAAATGCGCGACAGCATCTCCAATACCGCAGAATACGGCGATTTAACTCGCGGCCCCCGCATCGTCACGGATCAAACCCGCGCCGAAATGCGTAAAATTCTCAGCGAAATTCAATCCGGTCAATTTGCCCGCGAATTCGTTCTGGAAAACCAAGCCGGCAAACCAGGTTTTACCTCCATGCGCCGTCAGGAAGCAGAACATCCTATTGAAGAAGTTGGTAAAGATTTGCGAGCTATGTTTAGCTGGTTGAAAAAGCAGGCTTAATCAATTTTAGATTTTAGATTTTAGATTTTAGATGGGAGGACAAATCTAAAACAGTCCTGGACGCCTAACCTCTATCTGTAGGGTGTGCAATGCACACCTTACCGCTGGGAGGAAAATCTAATACCAATTTAATGTGAAGTTGCACATATCTCGATCCCCCTGGTTGTTGGGGAGTAGGGGTTGACTTTGATCGCAATCTGGTCCCCCCCTTAGTAGGGGCGGTGCGACCCCTACTCCCCGTGCTCGCCCTAGGCGCCGGGGGGATCTGATTCTATGCACCCTCATAAAAAATTGGTATAAAATCTCAAGTTTAATCGATTTGAGATTGGAGGAAAAATCTAAAATCTACAATCTCAAATCGTCATGTTTGGTTGTGCTTCGCTTAACCCAACCTACAAGAAAATAGCTAGGTATTGTTAGAGAAACCGGGTTTCTCGTTAGTAAATCAAAACTAGCGACTTGGACTAGGGCTTTTTTCCAAGTTCTCAATCTCCTTCTCCCTTTGCTTGTTTGAATCTTTCGGCTTCACCCATGATGGCCACAGCCCCACGAAGAACTTTCGACTGGCCACGCTAGTATCTCTTACAGGTTTGGGGAGAAAAGTTAAAGTGTCACCGTAAAGGGTAAACAGCGCTATAAACAGCAGCAACAGCGGGATAAGATTTTTTTTAGGCATGGCAGTTTGGGAGTAGAGTTTGTGGAAGCAGTTTGTTATATTTTGCCCTTGCACGGACAAAATATATCAAAGACAGCTTAAGAAGAAAAATAGACCTCAGCAATCTCGGACGAGGCCGTGCCGTTTCCCTACCCCAAAATCATCAATCTTCTTCGATGAAAGATGTAACCATCGCCCGATTAATTGTAGGAAAACGGCACGGCGCGGTGTCCTGACTGTGGGTAATATCAATTCCGATGTCACCGGATTTGATATTATATCATGTCCGATCGATTGACCATAATATCCCGGCCGGGGCGGGTTTTTGAGATTGTCAATTATTGGCAGATATTGTTGGTGAACCCGCCCCTACCTAATTTCGGGTAATTGACCAGAGATCATATTAGTTAATGACTAATCACTAATCACTAATCACTAATCACTAATGACTACTTATTCCTTTGAATAAAAGTTTGCACGACTGTATTAATTTCCGGGGAAATTTCTGTTACTAGCCGCACCGGGATTGCCGAGGTGGAAGCAAATTGCGCGTATTCTGGTGTGAGAAAGACGGCATATTTGTCAGCTTCGGCAGTTAGTTGAGCGGCGGTAGCCAAACTTACAGCTTTAATATAATTGCGTATGCTAACAGCTTGGTCGCCGACAAGTTCATCGCCGGTAATTCCTGTGCTCGGCCTGCGAACTTGGTTTAAAGTTGTACTCGGATCTTTGACGCTTAAGTGCGTTCCTCCAACAAAACCAACTAGCCATTTGGGAGATGGAATTTTCGGAAAGCCTGCAATTTGTTCGGCTAAGGCAGGAGTTGTTTTGTCGGCAGAAGATGCTACTATTAATGTGGGAATCTTAATTTTACTTAAGCCCGTTTCTCCAAATAATAATGATGCGATCGGATTCATGGCGATCGCCCTTTTAATCCTGCCATCTCGCAATTGATACCGTTCTTCGGGCAATCCGGCTGCCGCGCACTGAATGCCTTCGCCTAAGCTGAACCCAATCAAATCCCCCTGACATCTTTGTTTGAGTCCGCTCAATTGCAGTTCGGCGCCGGCTACGGACAAGGCTGTAGCGCCGCCAAAGGAATAACCAATTATTACGGCTGGGTCGATCGCGATTTTACCCTGCAAATTATCATCAGTTTGGTTCAATTTTGTCAGTTCGTCGAGTACAAAACTGATGTCTTTGGGACGGTCTAAAAACTCTTGAGGAGCTAGCAAGGGACACTTCCCCGCCATCGCAGCATTGGTATTCGTCTCGTTGCTGCCCGGATGTTCTAAAGCTGCTACCACATAGCCGTGAGACGCCAAATGCTCGGCTAAGTAGCGCAAATCCGTGCGGACGGAACCCAACCCGTGAGAAAAGACGATCGTCGGTTTGTCGGCTGTCGCACCTCTTGACCAGTACACATCAACCGGAATAGGTCGATTGCGGGCCCTATCGTTCAAATCTAGCGCCCGTACCTGCACGACATTAGGGCCTGGCTGGGTGGGATCGAAAGGCAGTTTAAACGCGGGTTTAACCGCTGCTAACTGAGGTGCGATCGCCGCCATAAAGCGCTGAGTTTGCCAAAAACTTACGTTCATATTTCCCAAAACAGCGAAAGCTCGATCGAGATCCACCACCACCCGCGAGCTCGGATAAGATTCAATGAAACTCAATATCGATAAGCCTTCCGGCGCCTTTGCTCCCTGCACCAGAGCGGATCGCAGCGCTTCCACACCCCCACCGTCGCCCCTGGGTATGACAGTAGTCAAATCCGTCAGGATGCCAGTGCCGATGCCCGTATTTAGCAAGTTGCTCAGCCCGACTACATTTAGGGGAATTTTCGCTTGCAGCGCCCGAAAAATTTTACTCCGCTGTTCCTCAGACAGGAGGTTGGCATAAGCTTGCAGTTTGGCGGGGACTTTTCCTGTTTCTGCGAGTTCGCGCAAATCCGCAACCGATATTGACGATTCTAAAATACCTTTGCGGACAACAACCGTTTCTGCAGCTTTTGCAGAGGATGTAGCGCCGCTGAAAGGATTAATCGAAATCGAACCCAAAACACTCGCCACTGAAGAAAACCATCTGAAATTTGGTCTGATGCTCATTTTTACGTTATTGAACTAGAGGAGATATATCACCATATTCTCAAAATTCTCCCAGATACCGAGAAATTGTCCTAGATGCCGAGAAATTGCCTCCATCGGGGTGCGATCGAAATTAGTTTGGAAAAGTGCGATCGTCCGGGCTTTAGGCGGGTTGTTTTTGAATGATTAAACCGCAGAGGGCGCAGAGGGCGCAGAGGAATAGAAGAGAGATAGGAATAGTGTCGGTACCCACGGATTTGATATTAACCTGCAGCCCGAAAAGTACAAACTTCGGAAGTTAGTTATCTCATGGACGGTTGCATCGGATGGAGTAGGATTAAATCTTAACAGCAGATCAATGCAGATTCATAACATCATCTGCGGTTAAAATATTGGGAGCATCTCATATTTGTAAAGACACTTCTTCTGGCTCCTGACTTCTTCCTTCTGACTCTTTTCTCCTGACTCCTTACTCCTGACTCCTAACTCCAATTTCTAGCTTGCCTGCTTTCATTGAGATGCTCCCAAAATATTCCTCAAGATACAGGAAAATAAACAACAAGCATCGAAATGTTTTGGTGAGTCCGGGCGATCGCTTCCGGTTCCTTGAGAGTTCCTGGTTTCTCCCACATATTCTGTTGCTGAGAAATTGTTGTTAAAATCAGCAAATCGTGTTCTAACAAATTCTGCGAAACTAGCTTGATAAAATTTCCCCGCACCCGATTTACTGGTATCTCAGAGAGAATTTCCACCTCCGCCGCACTTTGGTTGCTTTGTTCCCGTTTTGTCGCCACCAACAACACTTGCAAACTCGCCTTAAGTTCCTCGGCTAAACTCTTAGCAATACCCACGGTTTCCTGAAATCCAAACCGAGTCAACTCGCTGTCAGTTACCGCCAAAATAACTCTGGCTGTATTCTGGAGAGGATCGGGAAATCGAGCAATCAGTACGGGTACGGGCGATCGCCTTACCACATTGTCAATGATGCTGCCAAAAAAATTGTCGCGAGTCGTGGAAAATCCCTTCCAACCACAAACTATTAAACTAGCCTCGCGTTCGGTTGCACTCCGCAGAATTCCGCGATCGATCGCATCATCTATCCTCGCGATCGGTTCAACCGCACAAGCAGCCGCATGGGCGACAGTTTCCGCCGCCGTCAAAAGTTGAGTTTGCTGCATTTTATCTGCCGGTGAAATTGCTTCCCCGCGATCGGACAAAATATGCAGCGGCAGTAAAGTTCCGTGAGATGTTTTTGCTAAAATCAAAGCCAAACGCAGCAAATTATCTTCCGTATTCGGATTAGCAACAGGCACTAAAACTCGGTCTCCCCAGGAATGCTTTCCCGAAGTAGCAGCCGGCAAACTCGACCCCGGCTGCTGCATTTGTTGACCCCACCGAGATACAATCCAAGGAGAAGCCACACAAGTTACTAAAATCATGGCAATGATGCCGTTCACCGTTACGCGATCGACCAATTTAATGTCAAAAGCAACCGTAATCGCCGCCAAAGTAGAAGCAGCTTGAGCAACAGAAAGACCGAACATTACCATAATGCTGGGAAACTCAAAACGAAATAATTTCCCCGGTAGCCAAGCTGCCAAAAACTTGCTCACCACTTCAGCTAAAATCATCACCGCAGCCACCAACAAAGACTGCGGCTGCTTTACCAAAATTAGCGGGTCAATTAACATCCCCACAGAAATCAGAAAAAACGGCACAAACAGCGTATTGCCAATAAACTCAATCCGATTCATCAGGGGACTCATTTTGGGAATAATTTGAGTAATGGCAATCCCCGATAAAAATGCACCAATAATTGCCTCAATTTCAATTAGTTCTGCTGCGTAAGAAACTAGAAATAGGGTTGCCAATACAAATATAAATTCTGCATTTTCGTCGTGTCCGAATTTCTTAAAAAACCAGCGACCGATTTTGGGAACTCCCCACAAAGTAGCAAAAGTGTAGATAGCCAGAGATGGAATGAGAAACAGCCAAAATTCAAGAGTGAGATTTCCTTTGAAAGCTTTAACAACAATTGCCAGCACCAACAGCCCCAACACATTCGTAATTAAAGTCCCGCCCAAAGTCGTAGTAATAGTCTGAGTTCGCATCAATCCCAATTTTGTGAGAATTGGCAGTGCTAAAAGGGTGTGCGTAGCAAAACAAGAAGCGACTAAAATTGCAGCCAGCCAGCTATATCCCAACAGCAACATCGCTGCTGTCCCCAATATCATCGGTAGCGAAAAAGTAGCCAGCCCAAATATGACAGCTTTGTCCGCATTGAGTTTGAGGTCGTCTAGGCTAGTTTCCAGTCCCGCTAGGAACATCAAAAACAGCAATCCTACAGTACCTAACAAAACAATAGTAGCGTCCCGTTGCAGCAAATTGAGACCGTTGGGCCCGACGATTACGCCAGCAATAATTAAACCCACTATTCCCGGTAGTCGCAAGCGTTCAAATACCAGCGGCGCTATTAGCATGATTGCTAAAAGAACTAGAAAAACGGGAACGGGAGCGGTAATCGGCCCGGAAGTTAACATAAATTTCACCCTAAATATTGGCAGCAAACTGCTACCATATTTAAAATGAAATAATCAAAATATCTATCAATCTAAAGAGGTATTATCAATAATTGACAGCGTAATTCTTAATAAGTAGGACTGGGCTGGAGAAACCCGGTTTCTTGGTAAAATATGGGTTTGATGACTATAAATGGGGTGGATCGCGAACTCCGATAAAAAAACTATCTTTTTCAGTCCCGGAGGCACAAAAACCCGGTTAAGAGTCAAAATAACAGGTTGTGAGCGATCGACTTTAACGCCGAAACCTGGTTTTTGATCCTATTTGCGTTCACCACTATGTAGGTATCAAATGCAAGGGGAAACAGACATATATCCCAAGATGGACTTTGGTAAACTCGGTCTAATTCAGAAACCCGGTTTCTTAAAAAAACCGGGTTTCTCACCGCAACCGACAATTTAAATGGGTTAGTCTTGGACGCGAAAAAACCTGGTTTCTACGCAACATACTTAACCGTACCCTTACGGTAGCTAAGTATGTATTTGTTGTGAAGATTTGTCCATCTAATTTTCAATGATAGGCTAAGCGATCGACACAATACTAGCTCGCTCGTAAGGCAATCTGTTTGTCGGCAAAACATCCAGATTAATTTGCAACGAATCCAAAGCCGGATTTTCGGCTAGCAGCTTTTGCGTCAAACTCTTATTAAGAATTTCCCAGAAATCCGTTTCATTGGGATAATTAGTCAAGAAACTGTCGATGCTTTTGTAAATCGGCACAAAGTCTGGATACTCATCCTGCGTAATTCCTGGTTTGTACTGATATTTGACATCAATATTGAGGTTGTTCAAACCCTGGTGATCGATCGAGTAATTAGGAATCTTGAAATCCCATGCTTCACCTAATTTACCATCTTGAGTACGAGTAACGGTACTGCTGCGATCGTAAGGCAATCGGTTCGTCGGTAAAACATCCAAATTAACCGTCACCGACGAAAGTGCCGGATTGTCAGCAAGCACTTTTTCGGTCAGATTTTTGTTGACAATTTCCCAAAAATCTGTTTCGTTCGGGTAGTTAACTAAAAGATTGTCAATGCTCTTGTAAATCGGCACAAAATCAGGATACTGATAATTTAGAATCCCGTCTTTGTACTGATAATTTACATCAATATTCAGGTTGTTTAACCCTTGATGATTAATTGGGTAATTTGCCAAGCTAAAATTCCATTTCTGCGTCAGTTGACCATCGGACGGAAAGAAAGAAATTCCTATTGGACGCTGTAGCTTGCTGTCGGGAGGGACAAAAATAGAACTGTTACTCGACCCTGGATTCCCCGATATGGGCAGCGGTTCGTCAGTCTTGCCATTGTACCGCAAAACAGCGCCGGCACTGTTAGCATTGGTGCGGTTGTCAAAGCCAACTGCAAACAAATTGCCGATCGGCGAAAAGGCCAAACTACCTACATAATTGCTACTGGGGGAAGTATCAGTATAATTGGTAGATAAAACCTTGACCAATTCCCCACTTTTTAAATTGTAGCGCCTGATATCGTTAGCAAAATCGCTGACATAAAGGTCGCCGTCAGCGGGCCCGATTGCCATTCCCAAAAGACTTGCAAATCCCTGACCCCGAGGCGAAGGATCGGGCGAAGCAAAGATACTTGACTGCCGGGTTTCAGGGTTGTAACGCAGCACCTGACTGGGGAAACTTGCGCTATAATCTGCTTTACCGTTGCTCGCCACACTCCCCTGCGTTGTCACATACAAATTGCCGTCAGGAGCAAACAGTAAACCGTTCGGGCCATTCAATCCTCCCGCTTGCTGATTTCCCGAAGCAAATACATCAATAAACTGTCCAGTTTTGCCGTTATATCGGAGAATTTGGTCACTCAAAAAACTGCTGACATAAAAATTACCGTCAGGGCCAAAAGCTAAACCGTAAGGGCGAAACAATCCGCCAGTTTCATCGACCGCCGTGTTCGGATTATCGCCCACAAACTTGTCAATAAAGGCGCCCGTCATTCCGTCATACCGCAATACCGCAGATGCTGTCGGTTCTCCCGAATTTCCGAGCTTGTCGCCGCTACTAACGTAAATGTCCGACTTACCATCGCCATTACCATCGGGTCCAAAAACGATCGTATCTGGATTGGACAAACCGCCACTTCCAGGTGAAACAAATTCGCCTAGAAAATTGCCGGTATTGCCGTCAAACCGAAGTACATTATTTCCCCTGCTATTGCCAACTAGGAAAGTTCCTGGAGGATTGCTGGGTTGAGTGCGAGTAACTTTGCTGGTGCGGTTGTAGGGCAAGGTTTGGCTGGGAAGAACGTTTAAATCTATCTTAATTGCCGCCAATGCAGGATTTTCGTTGAGGATAGTTTGAGTCAAGTTTTTATTGACAACTTCCCAAAAATCGGTTTCGTTCGGATATGAGGTTAAAAAGTTATCAATGCTCTTGTAGATTGGCACAAAATCGGGATATTCATTGGGAGCGATTTCCGGCTTGTACTGGTAATCTATATCGAGATTCAGCTTGTTCAATCCTTGGTGATTGATTGCGTAGTCTTTGACTGAAAAATTCCAATCTTCTGTGATTTTGCCCGATTGACTGCGGAAAACTGTACTGGCGCGATCGTAGGGCAATTTCTCCGTTGGCAAAACTTCCAGTTGAATCGTAACATCTGTCAGTACCGGATTTTCAGTAAGCACCTTTTCAGTCAAATTTTTGTTAACAATTTCCCAAAAATCTGTTTCGTTCGGGTAGTTAACTAGGAAATTATCAATACTTTGGTAAATGGGAACAAAATCTGGATATTCGTTCGGGGTAATTCCCGGTTTTAACCCGTAACCAACTTTGAGGTTGAGGGTGTTTAAACCTTGGTGTTCGATGGTGTAATCTTTAAAATTGAAAGCCCACTTTTCATCAGGAAATAGGGAAGAAGTTTGGGATAGGGAGAGTTCGGGCTTGCCACCACTATCACCAACAGCAAAATCCATCCCTGTCAGTTCGTCTCTCTGAACTTGATTGGAGACAGCAATCTGGGATTTTAGACTACTATCAACTTTAAGATTGTCCCCTCCTGACGATTGGAGACCGAAGTCGGTGGATGGCTCAAAAAGGCCGATCGCACTACCAGTCGCAGCCGCCGCCCAATCTGGTTTTTGACTCAAATCGTAGCTGGTATTAAATAAACCATTGGTATCGCCGACGGCGCTTGGGCTGAGCGGATTTAATCGATCGAATTTACTGCCAAATGAGTCTTGTATTGCCGCTGAAACACCCGCAACCTTTCCCGGAATCTGGTTTTCTTCAAACAGTCCTGCTTTGTTAAACATAAGCTTTTTTTCAGATACACCCGCCATCGGGAAGGAATTTGAATAAATTTTACCCTCTTTCCCAAAAAAGTCAAGTACCTTAAGAAGTATTTTATATTTGTTTACCAAAATTCAACCTGAAATTTGTTCCCTTTCTCAATCCTCTCGTTTCCCGTTGCATCAATATTATTCAAATGTCAAACAGTCAATAGAAATTTATGCGAAAAACCGGATTTCTAGTTCCCCGCACACAAATCCTGATTTGGCATACCCCTAAAAAAGGGAAAAGTGATTTTATCCCTTGCTCTTTTCTATTTAAAATCTAAAACCGGGAAAGGTTTCGCCGCTTCCATCTGCGCCGCTAAAGCAATTAAAGTTGCTTCCGCCGCTGGCCGCCCGATAATTTGAATTCCCACGGGCAAACCGTTGTTATCTAAAATGGCAGGAAGTGCGATCGCAGGCAAACCGCTAGCATTAAATGGCGGGCAAGGAGCAACCCAATTAATAATGTGCTGCAAAGTTTCTTCAAAACTCAAATCCGCCCACTCCCCAACCCGGATTGGCGAGTGCATATAAGTTGGCAAAACTAACACATCAAATTTTTCAAAGAATCCCACAATCCGCCGTGAAATAACCTGCATTTGATTCACCGCCCGCAAATATTCCCCAGCGGAAATAGTTCTTTCTAACAGCCAGCGATTCATCGGTTCCAAAGCAGGGCCGGGAATGCCACTTGCAGCCGCCCCCGACTGCCAAACTGCGATAAACGGTTCGATTAAACCCGTAAAATCCGGGCATCCAGGTTCGACATCATGACCCAAATCTGTCAATAATTTTACTGTTTCGAGTACCGCTTGCTGACAGATAGGCGCTGCCTCGCCCACAGGGGAAATAGTGGTAGAAAACGCAATTCGCAGTTTGCCCTGCTGTTGACGGGAAGCCTCTAGAAACGTCGGATTTGAATCTGGTAGCCAGTACGGATCGCCTGTTGTGTAGCCTGACATTACATCCAAAAGTGCGGCCGCGTCAGCTACAGTGCGCGCCAGTGGGCCGTTGGCCGAAATGCCACTGAGGTAATCTCCGACAGGTGCCCAGGAAACTCGCCCCCGCGACGGTTTAATGCCCACTAAACCGCAGCAGGAAGCTGGGCCTCGAATCGAACCGCCACCGTCTGAACCTTGGGCGATCGCACACAAACCCGCTGCTACAGCCGCCGCTGAGCCACCGCTGGAACCTCCGGGTGTATAGTCTAAATTCCAGGGATTGCGGGCGGGCGGGAAACCTTCTGGTTCGGTGTAAGGCAATGAGCCAATTTGAGAGGTTGCTGTTTTCCCCAGAATGTTAAATCCTGCTGCTTTGATCCGCCATACTACTGACTCGTCGTAGGCAGAGATGTTACCCAGCAAAGCCTGAGTGCCGTATGTACACGGAACGCCGGTAACTGGTGTCAAGTCTTTAATGGCGATCGGCACTCCGAAAAAAGGTGGCAATTCCTGTGGCTTGTTTAACCCAGCTAGTTTTTCGGTTTGAGATTTAGCTAGGGCGATCGCCCGCTCGGCCGTTACTGTAAAATAACTGCCCAGCTCAGGGTTTAATCGCTCAATGCGTTCCAAGTACAGATTGACAATTTCTAAAGGCGACACTTCGAGGGCGCGGATCGACTCCGCCAACTCCAAAGCTGGAGTAAAAGCCCGATCGACAGAATTCATCGGTTTAAGTCCTTAATATTGGGCTAAAGTATCAATTTATACTGCTTGCTTGCGGAAAACTCTTTTCCTTAACAAAAATTCTCCCAAAAAGTAGAAAATCCATATTTGCTCCTAGGGCCAGAGCGATCGCATCCTCCAATTGGCAGAATATTTCCTTATTAGTGCAGCATTATGACCCCCTCTTAGGATAGACTGAGAACAACAGTTAAGCTTTTGTGCAAGACGCGCACAATGGCGATCGGCATTGTTCAACTTCCACAAATCATCTGTTCGAGTCAGCCTTCTCACCAACTTAAGGTAGCGCATATGACACAACAGCATCCGCCCGCTCCTCGCCCGCCCGTACCCGGAGCCCCCCCACCGCCCGGAATGCCCCGCCCTCCTGCTCCCGGAATGCCCCCCAGAGCAGCAGGAATGCCACCAGCACCGCCCCCCGCACCAGCACCAGCAGCGCCACCCGCACCAGCGCCGCAATCCTTCGCCACACCTAAAGGCCAGAGTTCTAGCAGCGGCGGAGTTCCGAGTTTGAAAGAGCTAGTAATCCGAGCCAAAGATGAAGGAGTATCCGACCTTCACCTCGGAGTAAACGAAGTTCCCCGCTTCCGCACGCGGGGCGAGATTGCCGACATCGGCTATCCACCGACGGATTTAGATACGTTTTTTGGCTGGTTGCGGGAGTGCATGAGCGATGAAGAAATTGAAATTTTCCAAAAAACCCTAGACTTTGACGGCGCTTTCGACTTCGGGTTCGTCCGCATTCGGATCAGTTGCATGGACTCCTTGGCCGGCCCGGCAATGGTGCTGCGGCTAATTCCTGCCAAAATAATGACACTGGAGGAATTGAAACTGCCGGAGGTATTTAGGAAAATATGTGGCTACCACAAAGGGCTGATTTTGGTGACAGGCCCGACAGGTTCGGGTAAGTCTACCACGTTGGCCGCGATGATCGACTACATCAATAAGAATAAAGCCTACAATATCATCACGATCGAAGACCCGGTAGAATTCGTACACGAAAGCAAAAAATCCTTGATTAAGCACCGGGAAGTCGGCAGGCACACCCTCAAGTTTATGAGCGCTCTCAAAGGCGCTCTGCGACAAGACCCGGATATGCTGCTAGTAGGAGAAATTCGGGACAGAGAGACGGTGGAAATCGCCCTCAAAGCCTCTCAAACCGGTCACTTAGTTGCAGGAACCCTGCACACGAACAGTGCGGTTAAGACCCTGAACCGGATTCTTGATATGTTCGGGGCGGAAGAACAGGATGCCATACGGGTCTCAATTTCCGAATCCCTAGTGGCGATTATTGCTCAACTGCTGTGCAAAACCACAGACGGAAAGCGGGCTGCTTTCCACGACGTGATGATCAATACCGACGTGGTTAAGGAATACATTCTGAAGGGCCAGAATGAGGAAATTAATCAAATCATGATCAAAGATACTTATGAAGGCATGACGACGATGAATAAGTCGCTCTACGGCCTTTATCAAGAAGGTCGGATTACTGAAGAACTTTGTGTAGAGAACTCGCCGTTCCCGAACGAAATGGCTCAGATGCTCCGAGGTCGAGTCTAAAGGTCGAGTGTTAACAGTTAGCAGTTAAAAGTTAACTGTTAACTGTTAACTTTTATTGGTGTACTGAATTGAAAGTCGATCGCCCTATTTTGCCAGAAATTTTCAAAGGCATTGCGCTGTTTACACCAGGGGGAGACTTAATCTATTGCATAGACCCCCGCAAGCAAACTCGGTGGCATTTGCAGTTGTGCGTAGCTCTACAGGAGATTCTCGGTTTGTCGGAACCGCCGCATTTTCTGATACCTTGCTACACAGCAACCGTTGACTCCTGGCTAGATCCAGGCGATCGGCAGGTGCGGGTTGCTGCCGAGGCTTACCCCCCCGTGCTGCGACATCAAACGCTGCTGAACGCCATTTTTGGGACTGGCGACTTAGTGTGGCATCCCCGCAGCGAAGAAATGTGCGAACCGATGGCAATCGCTACTTATCACGAACAATTCCCCGAACTTTGGGAAAATCACGACTTAGTTGTACAGTATGCCAGCCCCGAAGCTCGATCGGACTGGAACAGTTCCATAGTAACTCCCTTGGGCTTTCCGCAACCGCAGCAGACTCGGCTTCCCAAACCAACAGCACTCACCCCACCGCCACAAACTCAAGGGTACGTTTTGCGTCTGTTTGTTTCCGGTAGCAACCCCAGCACCGAACGCACCCTCGAAACTTTACACCAGTTCTTAGAGAAATGCCTCGATCGTCCCTACACTTTAAAAGTAATTGATGTTTTGAAACATCCAGACCAAGCTGAGGCAGATCAGATTTCAGCAACTCCTACTTTGATTAAAATCTGGCCGAAACCCGTGCGACGAATTGTCGGCGAATTGAACGATAATGAAAAAATAGTGCGGCTGCTGAGCTATGCGGAATTTTAGATTGGGGCGAGGATTTTTGCGATTATTTAATACGGGCGATCGCGCAATACAGTTCAGTTAACACTGTTAATTCCCCGGAGATCCCCCTAAATCCCCCTGATTGTTGGGGGACGCAAGAGCAACTTCTTGTCCCCCCCTTCGTAGGGGCGGTGCCAAGAGTGCCCGCCCTCTTGGCTTGGCTAGGGGGGATCAGTCTTATCTGAACCGTATTGGGCGATCGCGGGTTAACTCACCATTGAATTAACAGCATAAGACTTATGCACGATTGTTTAGAAACCGGGTTTTTTTACGAAAAGACCTGTTGTAGGCCGCAGATTCGGTGAAAAACCCGGTTTCTCCGTCGCCATGCGACTGGGGCAGTCCTGGACGCACGAGACCAAAAAAACCCGGTTTCTCTTTGTGGCGATCGAGCGTATATGACAAAATTACCTGAAGAAACCTGGTTTTTGCGTCCATGACTGTTAGGTTAACTTACTTGGCTTGAAAATTGTGGTAAGGTGCGCCGAAGAGCACCCTACTTTACCACAATCAATCGGGCAATCACGAGAATTGAGAACCGTGCCTGAAGTAAAAAAGGTCGATCGACTTAATCAGGAAGACAAACATCCGGGGCGCACAAACTGGGGAAATCCAAAGTTGTGACTTCCAGCGTATCCAACTCAACTCTCCGAATGACATGATTGTTCGTATCAGCAACAAACAAATGAGGCCCGATCGCACTCAACCCAGAAGGTTCAAAAAATCGAGCCTTGAGACCTTTAGCATCAACCAAACCTGCTGTACCATCTCCAATCATTGTTCTGCACGTACCGCCCCGGTGGTCAATCCGCTTGATTTTGTGATTGTAAGTATCAGCAACCCAGAGGTAATTTTGAGCGTATTCAACACCTAAACAGTGCTGTAACCTTACCTCCTCAGCGCGACCATCTTTATCTCCAAAACCAAACAATTCACCGCTACCGCAGACTGTACGCACCTTCGGGTCTTCATCAATACCCACAGCGCGAATCGAACTAATTTCGCTGTCAGCAACAAACAACTCCGATCGATCCGTAGCGAGGCCGCTGGGCTGAGAAAAAGCAGATTCTGCAAGACTTCCGTCAACACAGGATTCTCGACCAATACCCGCATAAGTGGCGATCGTGCCAGTGTCTAACTGCATTTCCCAAATTTGATGGGAACCCGCCATTGCAATAAAAAGTCTATTTCCAACTCTTTCTAAATCCCAAGGCGAATTCAATTGCGTTTCTAAACCCTTGCCGCTGCGGGGGGAAATTTCGTGACTTTGTTCGCCGGTACCAGCAACAGTTTCTACCCGTTGAGTCGTAAAATCAATCTTTCTGATAGCATGATTTTCCGTATCAGCAACATATAGAATTTGACTTTCTGCATCAAAAGCCATACCTTGAGGTGCAAAAAACTCAGCCTCTTCAAAGTCCCCATCAGTTAAACCCGGTTTGCCACTACCGATTACGTGCAGCACCTCACCTTCGAGGGTGCTCACAACAATCCTATTGTGGCCGGAATCGGCAATAAATAAGCAAGAACCGACTAAGTTTTGTATGACTGAATTAGCAGGCCCGGGCAATACAGTTTCATCTACAGATTCATTTTCCTGAGTCATTTCGCCCAAAAGCGCGCCCTGTTGGTGAAGATGTTTTGCCTCCGTTGCAGCGATCGCAAATGCCAGCACTTTACCGGGGAAAGCCAGCGGTGTTGAGACAGGTTTTCGCTGTTTTTCTAAGGTAAAACGCAGTTCTTTAAAGTTGAGTGCATTTTTATCTTTGTATTCAGCAATTAACTTGCCAACTAACTCGTCTAGTGCTTCTCTATTGCCTTCGCCGGAAACAAAGCCGACGACATAACTTTCAGGATCGATCACCATTAAAGTCGGCCAAGCGCGAACCGCGTAGCTTTGCCAAACTTTCATGCCGCTGTCAACAATTACAGGATGTTCGATATCGTAGCGGAGGATAGCTTGGCGGATGTTTTCTACTTCTTTTTCGTTTTCAAATTTAGCCGAGTGAACGCCGATAACCGTGAGGGAATCTTTATATTTTTGTTCGAGGTATTTTAAGTCGGGCAGGACGTGCAAGCAGTTGATGCAGCAGTACGTCCAGAAGTCGAGGAGGACGACGCGCCCTTTTAAGGATTCAATGGATAAAGGTTTTTCGGTGTTCAGCCAGGGGTAGTTTCCGGGGAATTCTGGTGCTCTGACGCGGGGCATGGCATCTCCTGGGTAGGATGTGAATAATTTTTTTACTTCTTTAATTTAGCGGGAAGTTTGGCGGCATGGGGAAAAAGCGGGTTAAACAATGGCTTGTGGTACAGGTCGGAGTGCCTGTACCACAAGACGGGGACAAGGCCCGATGGCGAATTCATCCACTTTCAGGCTCTGTCAGGGAACGCCTAAAATATTTCATATTCGATTTCTCCTCAATCACTCAAAGGCGACGGCTACCAGTGTATACTTGATATTTTATCCCAAATTTTTCTGTACTTCTGATACAAACATTCTGCCCGAACAGGAGATCAAAATGTCCAAAGCCCCAAAAATACCACCGGAACCAGAGATTACACATGAACAAAGAGAAGCCGCAGAAGTGGAAATTAGAGAAAAGCGAAAAGTAGTTGACTATGACACAAAAGAATATCCAGTGGAAGTGCTTGTCCAAAAATACACAGATGGGTTGGAGGAAGACACTAATGAGTTGTATATACCAGACTATCAACGGGAAATGATTTGGCCTGAACCCTTACAGTCAAAGTTTATTGAATCTATATTGCTAGGACTACCTATACCCTATATTTTTGTTGCTGATTTACGACCCAAGCAAGAAGAGGATGAGGATGATTTAGCTAGGTTAGAAATTGTTGATGGAACCCAACGTATCCGTACTTTAGACAGATTTCTCAATAACGAGCTAAAGCTGTGTGGACTAGAAAAGCTAAAAAGGCTTAACAATTTTAAATTCAACGATTTGCCATTGGCAAGACAAAGACGCTTCAACCGTGCTACCATCCGCATGATTGTGCTGACTGAAAAAGCTGATGAAGAAACGCGACGGGATCTCTTTGAACGCATCAATACAGGTAGCGTTCAATTAAATGATATGGAGAAGCGGAGAGGCATATCTCCTGGCCCCTTTGTCAATCTTCTTGAAGAACTTAGCAAAGATACAAAATTTCGCAAACTATGTCCATTTTCGGATGCACTTGTCCTCAAACGCGAACCTGAAGAATTTGTACTGCGTTTTTTTGCCTACTTAAATAATTATAAAAACTTTGACAGAAGGGTTGATGAGTTTCTTAATGAATATCTCAAAGAACATAACCATGCTGAGATTGATAAAGATGGTATGCGCTCTGAATTTCACAAAATGCTAGACTTTATTGAAAAATACTTTCCCAATGGATTTAGTAAAACAAAAGGTCATGTAAAAACACCAAGAATTCGATTTGAGGCAATTTCTGTAGGTGTGGCACTTGCCTTGAGGGAAAAGAGCGATCTTGAACCAAAGTCAATGAAGTGGCTTGACTCACCTGAATTCAAGGAATATACTACCTCAGATGCAAGCAACTCCAAACCAAAAGTAATTAAACGTATTGAATATGTTCGCGATCAACTTTTACGTTAACTATGCAAACAGTTCTTTTAGATTTCCAGACCCGTGTCCAAGAAGTCAATCAATATTTTGAATTTCTGGAGACGCTTATCCAAGAAACAACAAAATCACCCGTGTCAGCAGATAATGGTGAACAAAAAAATACAGCTATCGATTCCGAACTGGCAAAAATACTCAAAGCGAATGCTTTTTTACTCCTATACAATCTTGTTGAATCAACTATGCGTAATGCCATAGAAGCGATATTTGCTGAAATAAGTAGTAAAAAAATTTCTTTTAACTCTCTGAGAACTGAGCTCAAAAAAATAGTTATCTATAACTTCAAGAACCGCTCACCCGATAAGGTTCATTCTAAGATAAAAGATATTTCTCTTGATATTATTACTTCGGGCTTCAATAGTAGAGAATTATTTTCAGGTAATGTTGCTCGGAAGGTGATTACAGAAACAGCTAGAAATTATGGATTTTCTTTTGATACTGACTACTCCAAAACTAAACACGGTGAACACTTAGAGGATATCATGGAGCATCGTAACGATTTAGCCCACGGCAATAAATCATTTGCAGAAGTTGGACAAAAGGTCAGTATTGAGGATTTGCTCAAGTTCAAGGAAGAGGTAATAGAATACCTCCAGCAAATATTGCAAAATATTCAAGACTATTTAGACAAGGAAGAATATTTAGATAAATCTATACACTCTCCTTAATTTACTTGGTGGATGTGTTCTAAAATACTTCGAGCTATTGCTATCCCTAGCTTAACAGGCACAGCATTCCCAATTAATCGCCCTACTAGATCGATCGGTACTGGTTCATCAGGGGGTACAAAGTGATATGCTGGTGGAAAAGTTTGTAATAAAGCTGCTTCTCTAAGAGAGATAGCCCTATCCTGTTCTGGATGACCAAACCGACCATTACCAAAACCGAAACACTGCGTAGTAATAGTTGGACTAGGTTTATCCCATTCCATTCTACCATATACTGCAGGATAAGTTTTACCGCTTATTTTTAAGTGGCATTCTGCGATTAAGTTTTTAGGCCAATCTCGCCAAGTTCCTCCAGGTTTGGAAGCACGAATACGACGCAGATTTAATTCAGAAAGTTTACTACATCTATGTAGCCAATCTCTTTTAGAAGCTTGACCCGCAGAAAGGGGTTCAAGGTGTTCAATAGTTTGTCGTACTGTTTTGTATCGTTCTGGGTGATGTGTGGCTGGAATTAAGTTGATTTTACCAAATTTTGAAGCAAGTAAGACTAATCGCTTTCGAGATTGCGGAATTCCATAATCTAAACAGTTAACTTCATAAGACTCAAAGCAATAATTTAACTTTTTCAACTGGTTAATAAATTCATCAAAAACTGAATGATGTTTTAACTGAAGCACATTTTCCATAGAAATAACCTCTGGTTGGCATTCTTCAATCAGACGAGCAAAATCGCGACATAGTTTCCACTTCAATTGTTGATCGTTGTAGCGTCTTGAATAACTTGAAAATGGTTGACAGGGAGCGCATCCTGCTAAAATGTTTATACTACTTGTAGAAAAATGTTCTGCCAAATCAGAACCGCTGATATTTGCGACATCTTGTAATATAAATTTTGCTTTGTTGTTGTGTTCGTATGGAAATTTACACGCAGGATCGATATCATATCCAGCTTTGACTGGAAGACCTGCTTGTTCAAACCCATGCGTTAGTCCTCCAGCACCACAAAATAAATCTACTGTAGAGATGCTTATCGTCATTAACTCCCTCTTGTTAGGATACCTGACCCAACAGGGTAGTCTAGCGTATTTGACTACGAACTACAAGACAGCGAGTTAGCACATTACTTTTACTGATTGTACCTCATGCGGTTGAAAACCGCTCTATACCAGACTGGCAAATATACCGGGCGCTCAGAAATCGCACAGTTTACGGGTACACAGACAAAACCCGCCTGCGCGGTTTCAACCAGCTTCATTTGTGTAGGCGCGGTTTAAACCGCCATTTTTTCACCTAACAGCAACCGCCGCCGTTATAATGCCAAGTCGAATCCGTAATTAACACCTTATCAGGCATTAATCCCCCCAACTTCCCAGCAGTTTTATCGCAGACAGCCGCCGGAACTCCCCGCTGCAAAACGTGACCCGCCCCGTCATCAAACAGCTCTTCAGATCCCGTATAAATCGCCGTCTTGCCAGTGAAAATGCAAGCTCCATCATCCGGTACATCCACTTTGAAAGACACCGAATCTAGGCTTTCTAACAGCAAATCTGCATCCAATTGATAATTGTGTTTGTCCAGCAATCGGTAAGGACGGCGCGCCCGCACTTCGACTTGCCCAAAACCAACGTCTACAAGCTGTTGAACATATTCTTCGTATGTCAAAGCGCCGGACAAACACAGGGCCCGCAAGCGTTGGTCTTCCTTCAAATGCTGCGGAATGGGGCGAGTTGCGATCGGATCGCTCATCAACAATCTGCCACCCGGTTTTAACACCCGATAAGTTTCTTTTAATGCTTTAGCTAAATCCGCTGGTTCAAAGATATTAAACAAGCAGTTTTGGGCGACAACATCTACAGAAGCATCCGGCACCGGCAACGCAAAAGCATCGCCTTCACAAATTTCTACAAAACTCGGATCGAACCAATCATTTTCGTGGGCGGCTAGTTGCAAGTTTCGTGCAGCCGCATCTCGCATTGCTGGAACCGGATCGACGGCAATAACCGCTCCTTTGTGTCTAGAAAAATATGCAAATTGTAGTGCTTCCAATCCGCCGCCGACGCCTACATAAAGCACGAAGGGATTGCCGACAAGTTCGGCGGCGTGAACGGTTGTGCCGCAGCCGTAATTCATTTCTTGCATTTGTTGGGGAATTTTTAATCCTGGCAATTGCAAGGGGCTGCTTTGGACGCAGCAAAGTCCGATTTGGGGTGTTTCGGCAACATCGCTGTAGAATTTGGCGGCTGTTTCGAGGTAGGTCATTTTTTAGTGTCCTAATTTTTGATTTTTGACCGCAGATGGATCGCGGGCGGGACGCCCATGCCACGAATCCCAGAAAGATTTTGTTAGGTGGCAAATTCGACTGGATCGCGGGCGGGACGCCCATGCCACGAAGCCCAGAAAGATTTTGTTAGGTGGCAAATTCTACTGGATCACGGGCGGGACGCCCATGCCACGAAGCCCAGGAAGATTTTGTTAGGTGGCAAATTCGACTTTTTGTTCGGATTTTGGCTGATTTTCTGGTTCGGAAACTGTTGTTTCGGGAGGGGCTAATTCGCTGGTTGGCTGGCTAGGAGTTTCAGCGGCAACTGGTGGCGTTGGCGGTACAAGATTGGGAGACTGTTCTGGTATTGCGGGAGCAACTACTTTTGGTACTGGAGCTTTTTCTGTTATTTCTGGCAGGGTTGGTGGCTCTGAAGGATTAGCAGGTTGGGGTTCTTGACGCAAGAAGTTGCGGAACCGATTGTAGTATCCTTTATATTCCTGTTTTTTTGTTTGGGGAGATGCTGTTGGGGTCGGTTCTATTATTTTAACGGGTGCAACAAGTTTCGGGGTTTCTAACTGTGGAGTTGCTGCCGGTGTCGGTTCTATTACTTGAACTGGTTCTACAATTTTCGGCGCTTCGAGTTGGGGGGTTACTGTCGGTGTCGGTTCTATTGCTTGAATTGGTTCTACAATTTTCGGCGCTTCGAGTTGGGGGGTTGCTGTCGGTGTTGGTTCTATTACTTGAATGGGAGCAATTTCGGGAGCGACTGTTGGCTCTAAGCTCGGTTGGGTAACAGGGGTTTCTGGAACCGCTGGTGAGGGTTGGACAACTGGTGTTTTTTCTAATGCAGGTGTCGGTGTCGGTTCGGGGGTTGGGGTTGGTGTCGGTTCGGGGGCTTGGTAGGTACGATCGACTATACCGCGACTTTCTGCTGCTGTTAGTTCGCCCCGCACTAATTTAGAAAGAGGCTCTTGGCCGAGCGGTTGGAAATTTATCAGTCTGACTGTATTATTAAAGGCGTTTTTGACGATATTTCCCCGCTCGTCAATTAATTCTAGCTGTACCCAGTTTTTCCCTGGTTTGAATCCTTTAAGATATATAGGTTGCCACTGATCGATCGCAAAGCTTTGGCCGTTGACTGTGGCTCGAATTTTCCAATCGAGTATTTCATCTTGGGAATTTTCTTGCGCCACTTCGTGCGCGGGGGCATTTGTCAAGTAAAAGTCGAGCAGGATGGGTTCTGCCCCGTAGCTGCCCTGCGGGCTGTTGTACGTTAATAGGGGCAATGTTCGATCGGGATTATTATTGTCTGTTTTGGTAAAAATGTGAAAGGTGGTTTGAGCTGCGGCACCTTCGTTTTTAAAGCTTTCTTCCCAAGGGCGGGCGGCGAACACCTGCAGGGTATGGGTTCCGGGTTCTAAGTCGGAGAGCGTTAAAGGTTGTTTGATGTCGTAAACTGCTGCATAAGGTTGGTTGTCTAATAAAACTTGCAGATGGGGGCCCAAACCCAAGTTTGCATCTTTGAAAATGGGCAAGTCCTTCACTTGGAACTCAACAGATACATTTATATCCTGAAGCACTGCGTCAGGTTTTGGATTCAAAATACTAATTTGAGGCTGGTAGATTTCTAGAGCCTGACGCAGTTGTTGAATGGCTTCTGGGGGAGAAACCTCTGAGATTCTGTTTACTGGGGCGGTAGCTGAGCCGATCTTGTTCCCTGATTTGGGCAATTCGGGATGGCCCGCGCCACAACTTGCTAAACCCAAAATTAATACTGCTACTGCGAACAATGCCACCAGCCTGCCCGCAACCGTTCTGTGCCAATTGATCCCAATCACGCAACCATACTCCTAGAAGCCTTCTCATAGGGAACTATAGCCCAAAAATGAATTTAGTATTGGGGAATTGCCGGCTTTGGAATTCCCAAGTCGCGTAGGAACCCGGATTGAGGCAGCAGCGGGCAACCCATCCTCTCCGACTCTTAATTGCCGCAGCCTTTTTGCCAAACATATAGCGGTTCTCAAGCGTGGTGAGGTATGGGGGTGAGTCCTAGGCTTAGGCTTAGGCCTATGCCCTATGCCCACGGAGGCCTATGCCCTATGCCCGCGTGATCACCTCATGTTACTGAGAAAGGCTATATATCTACAAATGAGTATTCCTAAATTACCTTATCTTTGAGTTTTGTAAAGTTAATGGCAGTACCCCTTGACTTTTTCGAGGGACTGTGGGATTTAAAGGCGTTATTACATCAAGAATTGAGCCTTTTTTAAGTATTGTTAACAAGCGATTAATACTTCTCTAGCAAGCTTATAATTCATAAAACTCCCTCAAAAGGAGCAGCCGTATCAAGTCTGAATCAAGGACGCGATCGGCGGCTCCAGATAGCGAGAAGAGTTGGCAGTACCCAGGCACATTGTTAGCGACACTGGGAAACTGGCTTCTTCACAGAAGCAAAATGCTTGGGGAGACGATGCACCTGGGTCTAGCTCTGCAAAGAGTAAAGTGCCGTGTAGTGTCGGCTTTTTCGAGAATCCCCCGCCTAATCAAGCGTGGGGAGTGTCCGGTACAGTGTTCAGTTCTCGTTCCTTGTCTTACCGAGAGGAGAGTCTTCATGACCATTAGTCCTCCAGAGCGAGAGGTAAAAGCTAGGGTAGTAGTCGATAAAAATCCGGTTCCAACTTCTTTCGAGAAGTGGTCAAAACCCGGTCATTTTGATCGCACTCTAGCTAAGGGGCCAAAAACCACCACTTGGATTTGGAACCTCCACGCTAACGCTCACGACTTTGACAGTCATACAAGTGACTTAGAAGACGTTTCGCGCAAAATCTTTAGCGCTCACTTCGGCCACTTGGCAGTAATCTTCGTATGGTTGAGCGGCGCATATTTCCACGGCGCTAAATTTTCCAATTACGAAGCTTGGCTGACAAATCCTACAGCCATCAAGCCCAGCGCTCAAGTGGTCTGGCCGATTTTTGGTCAAGAAATTTTAAATGCAGATGTAGGCGGCGGCTTTCACGGGATTCAGATCACCTCTGGTCTATTCCAACTGTGGCGCGCCAACGGCATCACTAACTCATACCAGCTATATTGCACTGCGATCGGCGCCCTGGTAATGGCAGCTTTGATGCTGTTTGCCGGTTGGTTCCACTATCACGTCCGCGCTCCGAAACTGGAATGGTTCCAGAACGTGGAATCGATGATGAACCACCACTTGGCAGTTTTGTTAGGCTGCGGGTGCTTGGGCTTCGCAGGACAACAAATTCACGTGGCTCTGCCGATCAATGCTTGCATGGACGCGATCGATGCAGGTGCACCGCTGACAGTCGGCGGCAAGCTGATCAAAACAGTTGCCGACATCCCCCTGCCGCACGAGTGGATTTTGACACCGGGCTTGATGGCTGACATCTACCCGAGTTTCGCTAAAGGTTTAACCCCCTTCTTCACCCTCAACTGGGGCGCATATACAGACTTCCTGACCTTCAAAGGCGGTCTGAACCCCACCACAGGCGGTTTGTGGCTGACTGATACAGCACACCACCACTTAGCTTTGGCAGTGCTATTCATCGTCGCTGGTCATATGTACCGGACGAACTGGGGCATCGGCCACAGCATGAAAGAAATCCTAGAGAACCACAAAGGCCCCTTCACTGGTGAAGGTCACAAAGGTCTCTACGAAATCCTGACTACTTCTTGGCACGCGCAACTGTCGATTAACTTGGCACTGATGGGCTCTTTGAGCATCATCGTGGCTCAGCATATGTACGCGATGCCTCCGTATCCGTACATCGCGACCGACTACCCGACTCAGCTATCCCTGTTCACCCACCACATGTGGATTGGCGGATTCCTGATTGTTGGAGCAGCCGCTCACGGAGCAATCTTCATGGTTCGGGACTACGAACCGAGCGGCAACGTCAATAACCTGCTCGATCGCGTGATCCGTCATAGAGATGCGATCATTTCCCACCTGAACTGGGTTTGTATATTCTTGGGCTTCCACAGCTTCGGTTTGTACGTTCACAACGACACGATGCGCGCTTTCGGTCGTCCTCAAGATTTGTTCTCGGATACCGGGATTCAGTTGCGTCCGATATTTGCCCAGTGGGTGCAAAACATCCACGCCTTGGCTCCGGGCACAACAGCGCCTAATGCTACGGAAATCGTCAGCCACGCATTTGGCGGCGGTGCAGTAGTAGTCGCCGGCAAAGTAGCGATGATGCCGATCGAGTTGGGTACGGCGGATTTCATGATCCACCACATCCACGCTTTCACCATTCACGTTACAGTCCTGATTCTCTTGAAGGGCGTGTTGTTTGCACGCAGTTCTCGCTTGGTTCCTGACAAAGGCAACTTGGGCTTCCGGTTCCCTTGCGACGGCCCAGGCCGTGGCGGCACCTGCCAAGTTTCTGGTTGGGATCACGTGTTCCTAGGCTTGTTCTGGATGTACAACTGCATCTCGATCGTGATTTTCCACTTTAGCTGGAAAATGCAGTCGGACGTGTGGGGAACAGTATCGCCAGACGGCACAATTTCTCACATTACCGGTGGCAACTTCGCACAAAGTGCGATCACGATTAACGGCTGGCTGCGGGACTTCCTTTGGGCGCAAGCTTCTCAGGTGATTCAGTCCTACGGTTCGGCACTGTCGGCCTACGGTCTGATGTTCCTAGCTGGACACTTCGTCTTCGCCTTCAGCTTGATGTTCCTGTTCAGCGGCCGCGGCTACTGGCAAGAACTGATTGAGTCGATTGTTTGGGCTCACAACAAGCTCAAGGTAGCTCCGTCGATTCAGCCTCGCGCTCTGAGCATTATTCAGGGTCGGGCTGTGGGTGTAGCTCACTACCTCCTAGGAGGAATTGTCACTACGTGGGCATTTTTCCTAGCGCGAATCATTTCGGTAGGGTAAACTACCCCTAGGTTTTGGATTCTCGATTTGGGAGGAATCTCAAATCGAGAATCCAAACTCCGAACCGAATCCCTTCAATTTTGTTCAGGATTCAGGATTAATCAAGGCTTATGGCAACGAAATTTCCAAAATTTAGCCAAGACCTTGCCCAAGACCCGACCACACGGCGGATCTGGTACGGGATTGCCACAGCACACGACTTTGAAAGCCACGATGGCATGACCGAAGAAAATCTTTACCAAAAGATTTTTGCTTCTCACTTCGGCCACGTAGCAATCATTTTCTTGTGGACATCGGGCAGCCTGTTCCACGTAGCATGGCAAGGTAACTTTGAACAGTGGATTAAAGACCCTCTAAACGTCCGCCCGATCGCTCACGCGATTTGGGACCCGCAATTCGGCGCTCCTGCTGTAGAAGCTTTCACTCAAGGGGGCGCTTCTAACCCGGTGGATATCTCTTACTCCGGTGTCTACCATTGGTGGTTCACCCAAGGGATTCGGACAAACGCCGACCTGTATCAAGGAGCTATCTTCTTGTTACTGCTGGCCGCTGTATTCCTGTTCGCAGGTTGGTTGCACCTCCAACCCAAGTACCGCCCCAGCTTGTCTTGGTTCAAAAATGCTGAATCTCGCCTCAACCACCACTTGGCTGGTTTGTTCGGTGTCAGCTCTTTGGCTTGGACTGGTCACATGGTTCACGTTGCTATCCCCGAATCTCGCGGACAGCACGTAGGTTGGGACAACTTCTTGTCTACCCCACCTCACCCGGCCGGTTTGGCTCCGTTCTTCAGTGGTAACTGGGGCGTATACGCCGAGAATCCAGATGCAGCAAACCATGTCTTCGGTACTTCCGAAGGCGCTGGAACCGCAATTCTGACTTTCTTGGGTGGCTTCCACCCTCAAACAGAATCCCTGTGGCTGACAGACATCGCTCACCACCACTTGGCGATCGCAGTTCTGTTTATCGTTGCCGGTCACATGTACCGGACTAACTTCGGTATCGGTCACAGCATCAAAGAGATGTTGGATTCTAAGGCTGGTTTGGTCGGCGGCAAGAGTGAAGGACAGTTCAACTTGCCTCACCAAGGCTTGTATGAAACCTACAACAACTCTCTGCACTTCCAACTGGCATTTCACCTCGCTGCTTTGGGCGTAATTACCTCCTTGGTAGCACAGCATATGTACGCGATGCCTCCCTACGCTTTCATAGGTAAGGACTTCACGACTCAGGCTGCGCTTTACACCCACCACCAGTACATTGCTGGATTCATCATGGTCGGCGCTTTCGCCCACGGAGCTATCTTCTTGGTGCGGGACTACGATCCTGAAGCAAACAAAGGCAACGTGCTCGATCGCGTGTTGCAGCACAAAGAAGCGATTATCTCTCACTTGAGCTGGGTGTCGCTGTTCTTGGGCTTCCACACTCTCGGCTTGTACGTTCACAATGACGTTGTAGTTGCTTTCGGAACTCCTGAAAAGCAAATCTTGATTGAACCAGTGTTCGCACAGTTCATCCAAGCTGCTCACGGAAAAGCTCTCTACGGCATGGACGTGCTGTTGTCTAACCCTGACAGCATTGCTTCTACCGCTTGGCCCAACTACGGCAACGTATGGCTCCCAGGCTGGTTGGATGCGATTAACAGCGGTACTAATTCTCTGTTCTTGGCGATCGGACCTGGCGATTTCTTGGTTCACCACGCGATCGCACTAGGCTTGCACACCACCACCTTGATCTTGGTCAAGGGCGCTCTGGATGCACGCGGTTCTAAGCTGATGCCGGACAAAAAAGACTTCGGTTATGCTTTCCCTTGCGACGGCCCCGGCCGTGGCGGTACTTGCGACATCTCTGCTTGGGACGCGATGTACCTGTCTGTATTCTGGATGTTGAACACCCTAGCTTGGGTAACGTTCTACTGGCACTGGAAGCACCTGGGCATCTGGCAAGGTAACGTGGCTCAGTTCAATGAGTCTTCTACCTACCTGATGGGCTGGTTCCGCGATTACCTCTGGCTGTATTCTTCTCAGTTGATCAACGGTTACAACCCGTATGGTACTAACAACTTGTCAGTCTGGGCTTGGATGTTCTTATTCGGACACCTTGTTTGGGCAACTGGTTTCATGTTCCTGATCTCTTGGAGAGGTTACTGGCAAGAGTTGATCGAGACTTTGGTTTGGGCTCACGAGCGCACTCCTTTGGCTAACTTGGTTCGCTGGAAAGACAAGCCTGTTGCTTTGTCCATCGTCCAAGGTCGTTTGGTTGGCTTAGTTCACTTTACTGTGGGCAACGTCCTCACTTACGCGGCCTTTGTAATTGCCTCGACAGCCGGGAAATTCGGGTAACTCTGAACTCTGGTTTCTAGGTAATTAAATGAAATCCCCTGCCTTCTGGCGGGGGATTTTTTTGTATAGCAGGAGGAAGTTCGGCAACGGATTGTGTAACGGATGTAACGGATGGATGGAATAAGATCGATGGGTCGAAACAAAATGCAGTTCGATTAATGTTTATCGGCGGGACAATGCAAAGTGGTTGGCTGAGTCTGTCAAGCAGGAATAAAAGTGCGATTGCAACTAAATTTTTGAGGTAGTCTGCTGGAACGAAGTCATGACACAGTGGTACAAGGAAGACCTCGCATATATTCATGATGTTGGGCATAGCGATTATGCTCTCAAATCTGCCCCTGGTATATTGAATATCTTGGCCCAAAACAACCTAGAAGAAGGTTTAGTCGTGGACTTGGGTTGTGGCAGCGGATTATCAGCACTAGAATTCAGAAAGGCTGGTTATCGTGTTCTGGGAGTTGATATTTCTGAGTCTTTGATTGCAATTGCCCGAAAAAGAGTGCCAGATGGCGAGTTTCGAGTTGAGTCGCTGTTTAAAACTGATATCCCACCGTGTAATGCTGTCACCTCGATCGGCGAATGTTTGAATTATCTGTTTGATGCAGACAACGATCGCCAAAACCTGGTGCAATTTTTCCGTCGCATTTATCACGCCTTAACCGAGGGCGGTGTTTTCATTTTTGACATTGCAGATCCCGGACAGATTGTAGCAGGAAACACAACCAAAGGATTCACCGAAGGAAAAGATTGGATAGTTCTGGTTGAGAAGGAAGAAAATCAAGAGAATGAAACTTTAATTCGCCGCATCATTTCTCTTCGTAAAGTAGGGGAAACCTACAGGCGAGATGATGAAATACACTGTTTGCGGTTGTACAAGGCAAAAGATATTGCTGAAGCACTCGATCGCGTAGGTTTTCAAGTTGAAATCATAGGTAGTTATGGTGAGTACAACTTGCCAAAAGCTCATGCAGCATTCGTTGCACGTAAACCCTTTTTAGAGGGCAACTCGATCGCATAAGTGACTTGAGGGTCGCTCGGCTTTTTCACTTCACCAAAAGCCCGATCGCCCTTCTCCCCTCAAATCTCCCCTTTCACCTGCATCTGATCTACCTGATGGGCCAATTATTGCGAGCGCTTTTCGTCCAACTCGTCAATCGCCAGCATCCAGACATAGAAAATTTCCTTCACCGTTAGTCGGGTTGCTAGCGCCTTTTTCTGCACAATATCCTTGATAATAGGGCTGACTCCAATGGCGGTACTTGCTCGGGTCACGAAACTAACCGGAGATTAACAACTTCGATTAAATCTTAGGACTTTTAACCAGAGTTTTTCGCTGCGATGCAACTTGTTTAACCGCGTTTTGACAAGACGCAACACAATGTGAAGTCAATTAATCAGCAAATGCTGACTTATCTAAGAAATATTACAAAATCTACCGTAAGATAATTTGATGCTAAAGTTATCAAGTGATGTGACGATTGCTCGCTCTTTACCATCGCCTCTTTACCATCGCACAGAGCGAAAGACTAAGTTTAGTTTGGCTTATACTTCGGTTGCCGGCTTCTTAAGCCTATGTATCTGTAAATCACTTAAGTAGGTAGGCGTAAAAAAACCAAATCATGTTAAGATAAGTAAACACTCAAGATTTGATTTACAAAATCAACAA
>NZ_JAUBPT010000345.1:0-1575 GCF_036700905.1 Microcoleus sp. S13_C3
TAATTGGGTCAACAGGTAAAAAATGAGTAAAATTACTCATTGACAATAGTGCTTTTAGCTTAACTTGTGAGTAATGACCCATTTGTGACAATTTAAGAAAAAGTGCAAATTGTCAAAGGGGTAGACCAAAAAAGGTAAAATAGGATGAAACCTTTACCGGACAAGCATTTGAGCCATAATTGAACCAGTTATGATTCGCAAAAAACGAATCAACCGAGATCATGCAAATAAAAAAAATCGTCCCCAAGTAGAAAATGAAGTGATCGCGAATCACCTGGAAGATTTATTAATTCCGGCAATGGCTGCCCAAAAAACTTTTTATCGGCAACTAAATCTAAGAGATAGGATTCTGACACTACCATTAATCAATAGTCCGGACAGTTTTTATATAACCCAATGGCTTATTCTCGGTTGACTTCGCAGCCCCTGTGGATAATTAAATCAATGTCAGCTCCACCCCGCTAGTTGCATTTAATTGGACTTTATTTATGATCCTTGCGCCGCGTAAGCTTGTAGTCTGGTTCCAAAAACTGTCCGGAGTATTGTTTGCCATAAACAAGTAAAATGGTGGAAAATAAAATCACCATAAACTTCTTTTGCGGCAAGACTCAATCCCTGGCATTTGTTGTAAGATTGATTCAATAATATTCATCAGGCAGTTTTTTAAATTCGTGTGTTTTTTGAGCTTAACGTAAAAACTGCCTTTTTTTGTCTTTTTCGTTAAGATACCAGTGACTTTTTTAGCTCTGATCGCGGAGCGTCCCTATTCCAAAACTGTCCGAAGTATTGATACTTGTATTCGTTCTTTAAGGCTTGCAGTACGAGTATTTTTTAGTTGTTTTTCTAAAAATTCTGCACTTTCCTCACTCAATTGTGATTTTTAGACTACGACTCATAAACGCACCATAAAAGCTCTCTCTATTATATGCAAGTTCACATAGAATTGGTATCAGTCGTTATAGTTATTTGAGCGACTAAACCTACCGTTCTCACTTTCTCAAAAGCTTTAATCTTCCACAATTAAATCAATATTTTCTCGCGTGTAATCTTAAATACTGAACACACAATTATTGCTGTTATTGATTGTTATTTTTTTAAAAAAAGTGGCAAAAAAACTGACGGCAAAGCTTATTTTTATAATGGTGTAGCTGGCAAATCGGAACAGGGTTGGAAATTTCTGTGATTTCTATTGTCGAAATTGAGACTCGTTTATCTTATAGCTTAAGCGTACAACAAACTCCGTCACGTCCTCAAATAAAGCCGCTGAAAAAACGGTCACAAAATCCGAATAATTGCTGGTCTAAGAAATCTCGCAAAAAACAGGAGCCTCAAAGCTCAACGCCTGACACCACAAGAGTTGATGACTATGCTCAACATCTAAAGAATACTCGTTATTTCTTCCCCACTTCTGTACGTCCAAATGGTCGCTGATGGCTATTACTACCGCTCTAAATTCTGGGATGCTGTCCGGGAGTTAAATTTAGACTTTATTGGCAAGTTGGTAGTAATAAATATGTAGTGATTAGATATTTATTGGCTCAAAACATAGTTGTAATGATGGATAAAATACCAAAT
>NZ_JAUBPT010000038.1:0-21550 GCF_036700905.1 Microcoleus sp. S13_C3
CCAACTGCCAACTGCCAACTGCCAACTGCCAACTGCCAACTGCCAACTGCCAACTGCCAACTGCCAACTGCCAACTGTCAACTAACTTCATCCTTCCAACAATTCCGTAGCATTTGTGCAGGGCAGCCAGAGCACGTAGCGATATCCAGATTCCGGGGTTCCTTGAATCGAGAGTTGACCGCCTTGAATTTCCACCAATTGGCAGCAAAGCAGCAGCCCCAAGCGTTCCCTGGCCCCGTAACCAGCTAACACCGGTGCGCTATCCTCGGCATTCTGTGCCACCAAAGCCGCCAACTCAGAAAACGCCAGCGTTAATCGCTGCGAACCCTGTGTCGGGAGTTGCGGTTCTCCAGGAGAGTCGGTTTCGGAGTTCGAGGGCGAAGCGCTACCAGATCCGACCTTCAACAAGTAGTCGGAGTAGAGTTTAGCATGGGGCAAACTTTCCCCTAACCAAGGATGAAAAACCCAAACTCCGATGTTGATACCGTCTTCTTTCCGAGAAACGTGGACTCGAATCACGCTGCCTGCCCCAGCCGATTGAATAATGCTAAAAATTAAGTGGTGCAGCATTTGCTGAACCTTATCTTTATCTATCAACCAGATGCGCGATCCGGGCCCCATCGACAAATTAATTTCTTGCTCTCGTCTACTTGCCACCGACGACAGGATTGTCACAACCTGCTGGCACAAAGTTTCTATATCGACTGCGGTTCGCTTCAAGGTGAAAGCGGAATCATCTAGTTCTGCCAGTTCCAAAATTTCTTCAACTAGCGATCGCAAAGACCGGCTGCTGTCTTGGATCACGTCAATATATTCTTTTTGCTTGCTCGTTAAGGGGCCATAAATTTCTTGTTTCAACACGCTTGCCATGCCAAGGACAGAAGTGAGCGGTGTGAGCAATTCCTGCGCTAAATTATTCAGCAGTTTTACTTTAATTGAGTTAGTAGACAAATCGATAGGTTTGTTACTCATCGGTAATTTTTATTGGTTCATTGTCGAGCGAGGGTTTGCGGTTCATTAGACCTATTCCCAAAGTCTATAACAATCTGTTTATAATTCACGACAAAAAAAGTAGTGAAGAAAAATATATATTCCTTCTTCCCTAGAAGCTCTTGTTTATCTGAGTAATTAACTACCAGCCGGGAAGTCCCTCGGTATATTTAAAGGGGATTAATCTGAGCGCTGCGCGAAGTACCCCGTTGGGAATTACTCCTTGGGATGAAAGGCTCGTCGGGTGTAGGTACCCAAACCGACAATTATTTCTGTATATCCCTTGATAATCTGGAAATACTCTGATAATATATTAGCAAGTGGGGGTGGAACTACCTCACTATAAAAAGCATGAGAAAAAAAAGGAAAAAGAAGCCTGCGGTCTAACTGTACTCAGTTGACAGTCAGGTTTGTTCACGATTTAATCATTGCTTCTAAAGCTGATTGCAAGTCTTGAGTGAGTTCGGCAACTGCTAACCTGCGGCTGGTTTGATATCGATCCCAACGATCGCTCACTGATATGGGTTCGCCCACGGTCATTTGTACCTGCTGTTTGCCCAACTTGGGGCGGCCGAAAGGATTTCCCCCTTTGATGCGAGCGAGTACGTCCCACAGCAGTAAAGTTGTTTCTGCCAAACGTTCTGCTGTCAGTTGTTCTGCGACATATCTGCCCGTGACGGAAACGAAACTTTCTACAAGTCTCATGTGCCACATCCGAAGACTTGCTTCTTCAGCGAGGCGATCGGCTAATCCTCTTTCTAAGGGAGAAAGTGCTGCAATATCCTTGATATCTTCTCGATAAATATAGTCCCAGCCTGCTTGTTCCAGACGGCGGCAGCGGTCTATTAAACTGCCTTTTGGCTTTAAGTTAAAATATTCTTCTGCTACCTGCAAACCCACGTCTAACAGTGCTTTCAGTCGAGCTATCATTACTTCATTGCCCGAATCATTTGCCGTTTTTTCTGGCGGCGATAACGATGTTAAAATAGATGTTTGTGGCGTTAATGTTTTATGATAAAAACGGCTGTAAAACTCTTCCATCACTGCTAGCAAATGACCGCCAAGTCGGATCAGGCGCAGATATTGGAATTTGTGATTGTGGTTTTCGGAATCGGAATTTGCAGTCTCTAAATTTTCGATATCGGTGCGTTCTAAGGGTGGCAGTCCGCAATCAATTTCTAATTGAGTTAAAAGTTTTTCTAGGGGTTGCCAAGGTGGGTTGATGTAGCGGTATTGAATGCCGATCGGCACAATTAAAACTTTTTCAGTGCGTCCGGCTTTCAGCAAATCTTCAACGCACCAGAAACCCATTTGAGCAATTCCCGGTTCCAGGGGGCTAACTATTTCATTGTGACCGTTGGTGGCGCCTTCTGGGGCGGCGGCGATCGGGAATTGGCTGTTGGCAAATAAATTGCGGGCCGATCGCAATCCGGCGCGATCGATCTTCCCGCGAACAATCGGAGTGCCACCCAGTTGAGAATACAGCCAGCCGACTCCCGCACCGGCCCACAGGGGAATGCCGCGATCGTAAATAAAGTGGGAATGTACCGGGAATTGCAGAGGAATACCTTTGGCGCGGGCCGCCTGGGGAACGAGTTTCCAAATTAGTTGTCCCAAACAGTAGGGATCGTCTGAGTTGGGGTGGCGGAAGGCTAGCAAGAAGCGAACTTTCTGATTTTGAAATTGGTGGAATAGTTCGGCGAGGGTTTCGACGTTTTCGGCTTGAACGTGGCTGATACTCGTCCGAAATCGCAGCCACCAGGGGAGTATTTGCTTACAACCTTGCATCACTAGGGGGTTGTAGGCTGGGGGTATGAATTCCAGTGGCGGCTGAACTTGGCTAATTGAATTGGGCATTTGGCGGTTTTAAATTTTAGATTTTAGATTACTAGGTTGGGGTAAAAACTTCCAATTTTGAGAATGCTGAAGTTTTTTATTAACCGCAGAGGACGCAGAGGACACGGAGGAAGAGAGGAGATAGCAAAGCGTGTCAATTTAATGTCAAAAGTATTACCCGTCTTGGATTGAATATCATGTCCAGTCGATCGACCCCAATATTTTGGTCGGGGCGGGTTTACGGGTTTTCTGGCTTATAAGTAATTGGACAGAATTAATTACACACTGATTTTTTGCTGATTCTTTACTAGACAAGGCTTGTAGCCCAAATTTTTGTGTAATTAATTGTGTCCTACTACTTATTACAGATCGGGGGTGAACTAGCCCTGACAAGAATTACGATTATTTTACAGGACTAGATATGAAACCATCATCTTTTTTACCCCCCTGCCCTTGACAAGGGGGAGTAGGCAGGGCTGTTTCATTCTCTTGTAGGGGCAGCCCCCCGTGGCTGCCCCCATGTCCCAAACGCCTGTGCAGTCGTCTGTGGCGGGGTAGGCACGGGGGCACTACCCCTACAAAATTCATGTTTTTGGTGAGAATGAAACCGCCCTGGGGGAGTAGGGGGTATGCGAGGGGGTCAGAAACTCGACTAAAAACGAGATTTATCCTCAGTTTCAGCCTTCAACACAAATTTTTGCAATCCAAAATCTAAAATCTAAAATCCTATTGTGCGGCTTCAAATATCATTTCCTGGAAGTTAATGACATCCGATCGCGGATCGCAGTGTGTGACTTTGACTTCTAGCCGATCGCCTATTGCCACCGATCGACCAAATCGCATTGCCAATTCTAAACCCAAATCTTCCAATAAAATCAATCCGAGATTGCTGTCTTCCCTCAGCCAGCGCAGCATTAAAGCTTCCCAAACTTCATCGGGGTTGCGCCGCAAATATTCCAATCCCCAATAGCGGTTAGTTTGGCGTTCGACGGTGGATGCTTCTTTAACTGCGGTGCCGAGACACATCACAATATCCTGTATTTCTTGGGCCGAAAAAGGCAGTGGTTCGCCCCGCAGGTGGGCTTTGATTTGGAAGTGAGCCAGCAAGTCGGTATAGCGGCGGATCGGGGAAGTAACTTGAGTGTATAATTCCAAACCCAAGCCGGCGTGGCGTCCGGGGGTGAGGCCCATTTCGCTGCGGGGCATACACCGGCGCACGGCGCAAGCGCGGGCGGGGCCCGCAGGTACGGCCAGCAGTTCTTCATCGGGAGGGAGTTCGGGCTGTGGCTGATAGCGGTAGGGTATGGGCAGGCTGTGAGTTTGACCGTAGCGGGCGGCTAGTTCGCCGGCTAAAATCATCATTTCGGCTACTAGCATCCGGGCGGTGGAGTCGTCGATGACGTGGATTTTGATGTCGTCGCCGTTGACTTTGATGACGGATTCGGGCATGAAAATGCTGATTGCCCCTTGGGCTTCCCGCCATTTTTGGCGCAGTTTTGCTGCAGAGGCGATCGCTGCTATTTCTGGTTCTGCTTCGATTCCCAACTCCAGCATTTCGTCTACGTCATCGTAGGTTAAGCGGTAGGTGGGTTTTATGGTGCTGATGTGGATGCTGTAATCTTGAGCCGCGCCGATTTCGTCTAAGGTGACGCTGAAGCTGAGGGCGCTGCACTCTTTGCCTTGAATTAAACTCATCGGCCCGGTTGCCAAAGCTGGGGGAAACATGGGAATCATTCCCGTGGGCAAGTAAACCGTAGTGGTGCGCTTTCTGGCTTCGAGGTCGAGTTCGTCTCCGGGGGAAAGCAAGCGGGTGGGATCGGCGATGTGTATCCAGATCCGCTGCTGGCCGTTTTCGAGGAATTCTAAGCTGAGGCCGTCGTCGATTTCGGTGGTGCTTTCGTCGTCGATCGTGTAAACCTTGAGGTGAGTTAAATCGAGACGATTTGTGTCGGAGTCGGTTGGGGGATTTTCTAGGCAGCGTTGGGCCACTTCTAATACCTTTGCGGAGAATTGTAGGGGAATTTGGCTTCGCCGCAAAAACAGGTTTTCGTGGGTACTCCACAGCCCGAGATCGACTAGGAGCCCAAATGCTGCTTCGGGGTTTTCGGACCGTTGTAAGCTGGCTAAAGTTTCTAAGGCTGGGGTGCGGTGCGTTGCTTCTTCTCCGAGGAGGGCAAAGCGTTCTAGGGCGTCGAGGCGAGTTCGATCGGTATTTTCCCAATCTACATTTTCCCCTGCCAGCCGCTGTTTGACTCGATCCCAAAATCCTTGGGATTCTTGGTGTCGCTGCTGTTCTACTTCTTGCTGGTGTTTGATTTCGGCTACTTGGGCGGCCGATCGCGGTTCGTAGCGATCGCCCTTTTGTTTAAAATACAGTTTGTCTGTTGATAGCAAACAGTAAGCCGCGTAACACTGGGCCGCACTACTCTCAGAAAATAACAGCTTTGCCAGGGATTCGGGATCTGCTGTTTCTCCGTCACCGACTAAAAGTTCCCAAGCGACTTCCAAACTCGACGGATCTGAGTATGCTTCTACTTCTTTGAGAAATTTGGGAATATCGGAAGGTTTGTATGTTTCTCCGACTACTTCGTAGCTGATTTGTTTGGGCGGTATGCTGTGCGGTTGACCGTTTTCGTCTACCACCACCCAGTTTTTCTTGCCGTCGGGGCGATCGGCAACTGCCAGACGGCGGTCGCCGTGCACTCTAAATTCTACTAACGTTCCCTTCTCCACTTGCCAGCTTTATATTTGAGATTTTGGATTTTTACAGTAGCCACTTATCGAGTTTCGAGCTTGCGATTTTAGATTTTGGAGATTGGCAATTTTTCTGGTCAATTGTGAAAGTTAAAATCTAAAAAGTTGTTTTTTCTTCTTGCTTTTTTTTTAACTTTTGACTTGTGATTAAGACTTGCGCTGCGGCGACTCTTAACCCTATTTCGCGATTTATTCGCTGCATTCTTGCTGCACTCTTAATGACAGAAAGACGTTGTTTTCGCGCAAGCCTTATTCCCAGTCCAAAATCTAAAACCCAAAATCCCAAATCCTGTTAGCCTTCTTGGTTTACGAAGGGCATCAAAGCTACAATTCTTGCTCTTTTGATGCTTCTGGTCAGGTCTCGCTGCTGTTTGGCAGTCAAACCGGTAATCCGGCGGGGCAAGATTTTACCGCGTTCTGTGACGTATTTTTTGAGCAAATCGACATCTTTGTAGTCGATCGGGTCTCCTGGTTTGATGGGCGAAACGCGCCGGCGAAAGTAAGTCATGGTTTGTTTTTTGTTGACTGTTGACTGTTGACTGTTGACTGTTGACTGTTGACTGTTGTCTGTTGACCAATAACAACTGACAACTGACAACTGACAACTGACCACTGATCTACTTGATCTCTTTGTGGGCAGTGTGGCTGTTGCAATGGGGGCAGAACTTTTTGAGTTCCAGCCGCGCCGTCGTGTTGCGACGGTTCTTGGTGGTGGTGTACCGAGACACGCCTTTTGAGCGTTTGCTTACGTTTGTACGGCACTCAGTACACTCTAGAGTAATTATGATGCGGACGCCTTTAGCCATAATTCTAAATAAATTTCGACTAATTTAAACACAATTTATTATCTTCTCACATTGCTCTGCACTTGGTCAAGCAATCTTCTAACTTTGATGTCGAGGGAGTAGCCGCGGCGGGTTCCGACGACCATCGTCCCCCCGATGCGATCGTGGAAAGCTTGGGGAAACCTTTCGCCGGAGTTGAGGGCAACGCTACAGTCGATCGCCAGGGGCAGCATCAGCAGCAAGACGGCGGCGTTGGTAGAGGTGAGCCCAGCTATACCTGCGAAGGCTAAGGCGGCGCAAATGCCCAGCAATGCCTCGCGCTTGCACAGTTCTTGCACTCCCGGAGTCCGTAGGAATCTGGTATCGGCAACTTTCATGTCCAAAGCCCAGCGCCCGATACTTTGACCTTGGTTTTTCCTGACGATGGCTACGCGCATGATCAGCCACAGCAAAACAAAAAATATGATTTGGGCGATCGCATTATTGCCCAGAAGCAAACTGGGCAGCCAAACTGCGATTCCGTCGATGCAGAAGGCCGCTGCGCGACGGCCGACGGATACTTTGGGAAGAAGGGGTACTAAATCGGAACTCATAGGCAAAAAGGTCGATCGCCACTAGCTACTTTTTCATCTTAAGCTCTCGATTAATCGATCGGCATCAATGGCGCGTAAATCAACTTCAAAGCCAACCGCTAATTATTCAACCTGAAAATGGATTTTCGCCAATTCCCAACTGCTTTTTCGAGTTTTCCACCTCTTCCCAGAGTGTTTGGATCTGAGTAAATGCCTGTTCCACAGAGATTTTACCGTTAGATGTCAAGGAACTGATGTAACCCACCCGCTGAGAAAACTCTTGTAAATTCGCATTAAATACCAAATTCTCTGGCTTTACTTCACCGTAATAGCGATTTTGAGGATATAAAAAATTTGAATTTGCTACCATTGCTTTAACCTCGCCTTAAAACTTGTTTCCTGAACTCATCAATATTATTATAAACTGCGATTACCTTCTAAAGTTGTGCTGTAAATAGCAGAAATCCTGTGACATTTGGCGAACTTTTTTGTGATGGCAATTACACCGGGAGCATCTCATATTTGTAAAAATACTTCTTCTGGCTCCTTCCTTCTTGTTGCTCCTTCCTTCTTCCTCTTTCCTTCTGCCTCCTGCCTCCTGCCTCCTGCCTCAAAACTCCAATTTCTAGCTTGGCCGCAAAGGTGAGATGCTCCCATTACACCGACAAATGAGGGCGACAAAAACCTCAGTAATTTCCCCTGTACAACTTACGCAGGCGGGGTCAACAACCAGGTTTCTGCCTTAAGGCTTATAACTTCGGATTTGGCGTCTAAACCAGGTTTTTGTTAGTCTAGGACTGAGCTTATTGAAATAAGTGACAAAAACCCCTGAAATGGATAATATTATTGCAGACATAAATAGTTAGAGTTTTAGTAGGAATCTGCGTAATGTATCCAAATGCGCGATCGGCCCGTCCCAAACTCCGGCTGAGGCAAGTGTTAATCAGACTTGCCCTCGCCGTAATTGCTGCTATTATCGCCTTTAACATTCCTCACTCCTTAATTCCGATGTTTAAAGAATCCGTATCCCAAGCAACGCCGCCGCCCGAAATCCAGAACGTGCTCGCCGGCAAGCGCAAAATTGTGACAGTGGGCGACAGCATCACCGAGGCGGGGAAATACCCCGGAGGTTACGTTTGGCTGCTGGAACGCTATCTGAGTGCTCTTTATCCCGATCGCCAAATCGAAATCGTCAACGCCGGAATCTCCGGTAACAAGGCGACTGATATGCAAGCGCGCTTCCAGAAAGATGCGATCGACCAAAAACCAGATTTAGTAATGATTAATGTCGGAGTCAACGACGTTTGGCACGCTTTCTTCGACTTCCAAAACCGTCAGTTTTATCCGCAAGGCAAGTTGCCCAAGGGAGTGCCACTGGCAGAATATCGGGAGAAAATAACTCAAATGGTGCTGGCGGCAAAAGCCGCAGGAATTCGAGTTGTACTGCTTTCTCCTACTCCTATCGGCGAAATTCTCGACGGTCCAGAAAATCGCAGGTTGCAAGAGTATATTGCCGCGATGCGAGAAATTGCGTTAGAGAATCAGTGCTTGTTTATCGATTTGAATGGGCCTTGTCGGGAAGTTATCGGCACGTATCAAAAGCACGCGGGCAAAACTTTGAATTTGTTAGCTGCCGATGGAGTTCACCCCAATCCATCGGGATATCGAATTATTGCTTTTACTATCTTGCGCGGTTTGGGCGTACCCGCAAAGGATATTGAAAATTTGGAAGTCACAAATTGAATCTTTGAATTTAGTGAACAGTTGACTGTTGGCTGTTAATTGAAAGTATCCCAGCTACCAGCCCCCTGATTAGTCTAGGGGGTAAATTCTTCAAATATAAAATCATTCACTTGGCGGATGATACCGCTTCAACCAACAGCTACCGATAATAACTAAGGCGACCACAACTATAATTTCCGTCCAAAAAAACGAAAGGAAATCGCTTGCAGTTCCCACCGGAGGCACCCCCGGTTGAGCATTGCGAATAGCGGGAAAAGCAAACAGCATCACAGCAGTCCAGCTCAGCATTCCCACTTCCGGCACTTTGCCCGATTTCATCACTTTTAATGCTAGCAACAATGCCATAATTGACAGCACCCACATGATGACAATAATCACTAACGCAAAGAATTTCACCGGCAGCGATCGAGTGGCCGAAACATCGATATAAATAAAGATAGATGAATTCTCTTCCATCGGCTTATAACTGATGTCGAAACCGGGAACGTCGGCATGAAAATTAAATTGCAGCGGCACGGGATTCAGTTCAAAGGGAGCAAACTTTTTCCCAATCGAAGGCAGCGGGTCAATCGAAATAGCTACTTTAGCAATGTGCCGATCAAAGGGGTAATTATTAATTTTTCCTTTGACTAAGTTAAACTTCAATGCAGGGACAATCATCGGTTTGCCTTCTTTAAAGGTAATTTCCGAATCCGGTACATTGGCGCCGTTAACTGTCATTAACAAGTCTTGAGCCGGGTAAGTTGGCCCTTTTTTATAAATACCTTTGAGTTCAAACTGCAAGCGGGCTTCTAATTCGTTTTTAATGGGGTCAACGGCAATTAATGTCATTTTGACCTCAACCAAGCCTTTGGACGCTACAGCGCTTTCGGGAGATAAATTATAAGGCTCTTGGGCGTTAGCATTGTGAGAGTAAATAGATAAGATAATTGCCAAGATTACGACGATACTGCAAATTAAAATAAGTAGTTTTTGGAGAGGGAATTTGTTGACAGTTTGCATTTACTAGGAATTTTTATGTGTGAATTGTTGTTAGTATTTCTCGCAGTCTCCGCAGTCCGCCAGGGGTTTAAACCCCTGGCTCATAGAAGACAGTCGGTTAAAACTGAGATATTGCACCATTATCAATTAGCCGTAGGGGCGGGTTCGCCAACAGCCTTAAAGCTTGCAAATAGGTTCTATAAACCCGCCCGACCCCACGAAAAATCCTCTTATTGATATTGCTGCAAGATGTCAGTTAAAACTCACATCTTGCACCATTCTCAAGAACAGGCAAGATGCCTGTTCCACAAAGATTAGATTTTCTTGTGGAACGGGCCGGAGAGCCCGTTCATAAAAGGCTTATTGACAATGGTGCAACATCTCAGTTAAAACCGACTAAAGAAACTCGATCGATAATAAATGTTGGTTTTAGTCCTCTTTTAGAGGACTTTCGCTGTGAGCCGGGGGTTGAAAACCCCCGGCGGGCTGTGGCGAGCGGCGCAAGAACCAGGCGAATCAACGCGCAACTAGGAACCGATAGGAAGCAGTACATTTGGTGTAAAACAGCCGTGCAAACCGTAGGGAATGTGCTGTTTTAAATGCAGTCGCGCTACAGGGCCTTTGGTGATGTCGCGAGCATCTAAAATCACTAAGGTCGATCGATGATTAGCTGCATCATACATTAAAAGCAGCAGCCAGCCGTCATCCTCAGCCGTTGCACCTTCAGGCGAGACGCCTGAACCACGGGGAACAAACACCGGTTCCCCCGCAAAACCACGCGGCGCCGCACTCCAAATTTGCCTTTCACCAGTCATGAAATCAATTTTGAGGATAGCTTGCAAAGGAGCATTTCCCTTGGGATCATCAGCAGCACCGATATAAAGATATCGGTAAGGTTGTCCGACATTATTGGGATGCAAAGTGGGAAACTCGCAGCACCGAGTTTCAACAACTTGATGCTGTACGGTTTTGTCTGGCAAATTCAACTTAAAGCGCCATAATTCGCCCGCTGGAACGCTCTCAAAATCAATCTCGCGAAAATCGCCGTCCGCCTCTACAGTGGGAAATGATTCGTAGCAAACTGAGTCAACAAAAACTTCGTCTCCTTCTTCCCAGGCGTTGCAGTGGTGGAAGACAAAACAAGGTTCAGTTTCTAATATCTTCACCTCGTCAGTGCCGTTGCGAGGAATTAAAATTGCTTGCGTTGGCTTGTTTGGCGAAAATTTAATGCACTGGGATGCACTCCGAAATCCTAACACGAATGGTAGAGGATTAAATGAGACGGGATTTTGGAAGAATATGCAGTAATTCGGGGTAATTACCATGTCGTGCAGGAAGGCAAAACCCGGTATTGCATGGGCGTGACGCTGCAAAAGTTTGCCGCTTTCGTCGAATTCGTAAATCGTGATGGTACTCGACAAACCGGGCTTGACAGAAAAGTTTACTAATCTGTCTCCTTTGCCATTTTTCCCTTTTTCAATTCTGGGGTGAGCGGCGAAGGCTTCACCGGGTTGTAAAACGCCGTCTAGGGTGTCTAAGCCGAGTGTTTCTAGGGTACGGGGGTCGAGTCTGTAGGGTTGTGCTGCTTCCCAAAGTGCTAGCAGTTTGTCGCCCCAATAAATGATGTTGGTGTTGGCAATGTTTTTGATTTTGACATCAAAGATGTTGGCAAGCGGGCCCCCCGGTTTCTGTGTGCCGAAAACGCCTCGGTGGAGGATTTTTCCGGCTTTTTGTTCGGCTAGATAGCCTTCTGTGCGGACGAATCGGTTGCGGAAATGGGCGCGGCCTTCGGATATTGCGATCGCACAAACCATCCCGTCACCGTCAAACGGGTGGTGGATGCGCTGGCCGTTGACATCCAATAATCCGGGCCCGTTGCGAAAGAATGTGCCTTGCAAGCCTGCGGGGATTTCGCCTTCTATGTCGTCAATCCAGTAATCTGATTCGTTGGGTTGGGATTCGTAGCCGCGCTGCCAGTCTGTGCGATCGTATGATACGTTTTGGGCGGCTGTTTGAGGTGGGGAAATCTGTAATTTTTGCATGGGTATAATAAGCTTTTATTGATTTAACCGCAGAGAACACAGAGGGCGCAGAGAGAAGGAAATTCGGAGAATTGGGAAACACAGTTAAATTCATCCGTGTATCCGTGTCAAAATCCGTGTGTGCTTTCCTTTATTTGCTATCTGCGGTGCGGCTTTGTGACCTTACTGTTGGTACTAAGTCGGGAAAGTATTCGGGCATGAAATGCTGTCCGCCTGGTTTGGAACTGCCCGGTTCGGGTTCTAATACCGGAAGAGACTTTTGATTGTTTGGATCGCCGCTTTCTGTACTATCGGCGGGCAGCCAATTTAAAAACGGTAGGGGCAGAAGTGTGGACAGGTTTGTGATGATGACTAGCAGCCAGAGGTTATCGAAATTGCGATCGGTAATTCCTAGCAAGTGGGTCAAAAGTGCTCCGCCTTCGTGGGACAAAAGTCCTGCTAAATTTGTGATTGACATCAGCAGCGCAAATAAAGTTGCTTCGACGCCTGGGGGACACAAGCGGGCGGAGAGTACCAGCACTGGCATATAAGCAATTTGTCCGATTACTGTCAGGATCAGGCTGTCTCCGATGCTGAACCATTGATCGTCAATTCCTAAAGCTCGGTTGGCATGAGTTACTAATAATAAAGTAGTCATACCCAAAGCAGTCGCAATGACCGTTGACCAGCCAAAAATTACTCGAAATGGAACTGTTTTGAGGAAGCGTTGAAACAGCCAGATGCCGGCGAGGGCGGCAATGCTGGTAACGAGGCGCACTCGGCCGAGAAATTCTGGTTGAAAGCCTAATTCGTTGGTGGTGAAAAAGAAGAAGGCGGAGTCTGAGCTTGGGGTGGCTTGCCAGAGGAAGAGAAAAGCTGTGGGCAGCCAAATTGTTTTTTGGGTAACAGCTTGCCGTAGTTGTTTGAATTGGTCTTTGACTGTTTCAAAGTCGGTTCTTTTGTCGGTTTTTTCTTCGGCAATTAACCAAGCTGTTGCTGATACAATTAGCGGGAAAGATGCGGTGATTAAAAATATTGTGTGGGTGCTGAAGTGTTGCAGCAGGGAACCGCTGAGGTAGGCCGTAATTAATCCGCCGAGGGCTGCAGCGCCCCAAGACAAGGATTGCAGGGAACCTGCGTCGGTAACTGATTCTTTTCTGGCCCTTTCGACTACCAGGGAGTCGGCGATTACGTCGCTGACGGCGAGGGAGAGGGAACTCAGGGCGATCGCGCCTGTAGCGGCAAGCGGTGTGTGTACAATTGTTGCGAGGCTCACCCATGCTGACGTTCCCAGCAGCCCGGAGAGGACGATGTAAGGGCGTCTGCGGTAGCCGAATATCGGCAAACCGTCCGACATGAAGCCGAACACGGGTTTGATAATCCAAGGCAGGGCGACGACGCCCAGCATTGCCGAGACTTCTGCCGGACTCATGCCGAGTTCGTCTTTGAGAAAGAAGCTGACGGCTAAGCGGGCTAGTCCGAGAATGCCTTGGACGAAGTAAATCAGTAAGATGGCTATGAGTTCGGGGGTTGGCTCATTCCCAAAGAATACTTTTTCTTTTAAAGATTCTTTGAGTTTGCTGACGCCGGAGGGGGAAACGAGCATTTGAGCAATATTTCTTAATGAATCTCAATATTTATAACACATTCTTAATGGCTTGCGGGAACTGTCGGAGGTGGGATGCCGGAATGACGGGGAGGTGGCAGGTACTATAAAATTGTAATTACCTCGAATTAAAGGATTTGTGGTAGCAATGAAAGCAGAAATTAGAATTGTCTTTCTGGCAGTGGCTTGGATTTTAGGAATGGGGGCTAATTTAGCCTCAGCAATACCTGTTGCTAACAGGCAAGGTGATTATCCGGTGCCGCCTGCGAGACAGCGGGGCAACAGGCAGGTAAATTGGTTGGTTGTTGACTCTGATTCTCAAGGGTTGAATTGCCGGATGGCTCAGAGATTTCGCTCAATTTCTGTAGACGGTTTGGATGCGCCTGCTGAGTTGTTTGAAAGAAATAAACACAATGTTTCGCAGTGGCCTGTGGTGACTGTTTTTCGGCGGGGACAGCGCTTGGAAGCGGTGACGGGAAATAATGCAAATCAAATTATGATTGCTGACTCTCAGGGCAAACCTTGGCTGCCGATTTCCACGGATAAGGGTAATTGTTTTGTGCGGGCGAACAGCCGTTTTATTAAACCGACTCGGGAAAATCCTACTACTTTGAAACCTTTAGAATAAGGGACAATGGAAACAGGAAAAAAATCGTTAGGTCATACAATCTCCATGAAAACCGCGAGCAATTCTCAAACCCTGACCATCCAACTGTCCCCTGAAGACGGCGAAAAGCTTTTGGCAGAAGCAAAACGCCGTGGAGTTGATGCTGACAGCCTAGCCCTAATGCTGCTGCACGAAAGCTTAACCGAGCGGCATCCTGTTTCTTTGGCCGATCTTGAATCCCTGGAAAAATTGTACAGTTGGCGAGGAAAAACTGAAATATTGGAGTTTCTGGAAATAAATGATTTTTTGATTCCCATATTGCTGGGAGCACCAGATCAAATTTGCCATTACTTCCCTGATGCTGAGTTATTTCTTGAATTGGTTACTGACCCAGAAACTGTTGATGATGCTAGGTTAGAATTAGCCATTTGCATGAAGCTAAATCCCGATGAAGCAGTTGACAAGCTTAGTGAATTTCAAGATAATTGGTGGTTAAATTTATCAGATAAAATACGACAGCCACTTTGTCCTATCTTAGAATATCCCGATGACTTTTGAATGGTTAGAATATCTTAATTTAGCTAGAGAACTTGTAGGTAAAGCAACTACCCCCGCAAATCAAGAATCTAAATTGCGTGCTGCTATCAGTAGAGCCTACTATGCAGCTTTCATTCAAGCGCGAAACTATTTACGGGATACCGAAGGACTTTCTATTCCAAAGACAGGAGAAGCTCATCGATACGTTCAGGAACAATTCGCTGTCAGTCCCGATCGCACTCGCAAGAAAATAGCAGAAAATTTGAGGTATTTGCGAAGCTATCGCCGAAAAGTAGATTATGATGATGCAGTACCAGGATTATCCGGTATTGCATTAATAGCTATTGGAATCTCCGAAAAAGTAATATCGGATTTGAGTAGTTTGTAAGCATAGATTGGAGGGTGAAAATATATGATTATCGATCCTAAAAATGTGCCGGAAATTACGGGTTCCAAGTACCCTCAGCAATTTCAATCTGCTGTTGCCGGGAGAGTTAAAAAACGCTTGGGCGATGCTGCCGGATTGCAGAATTTTGGGGTAAATTTGGTGAGGCTTGCACCGGGAAGTTGTTCTGCTCTCAGGCACTGGCATACTCGTCAAGATGAGTTAATCTATGTTCTGGAAGGGGAAGTTACTCTGATTACAAATTCGGGAGAGCAAGTGCTGAAACCGGGTATGGCAGCGGGTTTTGCGGCGGGTGATGCAGACGGACACCATTTAGTCAACCGCTCGAATGGAGATGTTGTTTATCTGGAAATTGGCGATCGCACTCCGGGAGATAGTGCCGAATATCCCGATGACGATCTAATTGCGAAAGCTAACGGGAATAGTTGGATTTTTACTCGCAAAAACGGCGAGATTTATGAGAGTTAAAAAAATATGAGTCAAGTGAATCTTTGGACTTCGGCGGAACACGCTTTGTGGTATCTTGCTAAAGCTGATGGTATTCCTCACCGCACTGAAGGTGAAGCGGTTTTGTTGGAGGAAGTGCCGAAAAATGTTAAGCGAATTCTGGATGTGGGTACGGGAGACGGGCGGTTGCTGGGTCTGCTTAAGTGCGATCGACCAAATGTTGAATGTGTGGCGATCGACTTTTCGCCGACAATGCTGGAAAAAGCCAGAATGCGCTTTGCTGATGACCAGAATGTCACGGTAATCGAGCACAATTTTGATGAATCGCTACCGGATTTGGGCAAGTTTGATGCCGTTGTTTCCAGTTTTGCGATTCATCATGTAGCAGACGATCGCAAACGTTCGCTTTACACCGAGATTTTCGAGCTTTTGGAGCCCGGAGGCATTTTTTGCAATTTGGAGCACGTAGCCTCCGCAACTCCCGCTTTGCACGAGAAATTTCGAGAGGCGATCGGTATTAGCGATTCGCCCGACGATCCGTCTAATCAATTGCTGGATGTAGAAACGCAACTGCGCTGGTTTAGAGAAATTGGTTTTACCGATGCAGACTGTTATTGGAAGTGGCGGGAACTCGCTTTATTAGTTGGGGTGAAACCTGTTTAGCTGCGGGTAAGCTGTTCGGCATTTAAAGGACTTGCGTAAGGTGCGTCAGCATCTAAGGTTTTCCGTTTCAGCGTAAGGGTTCGCTTCTGACGCACCCTACTAGCCTCGTTACTGGTTTAAATGCTCCACAGCTTAAGGACTGCATTGTCGTGTCCTTTTAAAATTGGAAATAGTCACAATTAGTAAGGTGCGTCAGATTTTCAAACCCTGGATAATTGTTCTAAAATTTCACCTGACGCACCCTACAGCTTGATTTTAGTATGCCAGTTGCCTAAGTCCTGAATATAAGAGGTTGCTGTCGTAGTAGAAGTTGATCGCGAACAGTTCTGGTTATGTGAAAATAACTAACAGAGTATTGAGGAGAGAAGAGGCAAACTCTTAACCCAAACGATACAGAAAGCAACCGTTTTTTGGAGTAGTGAGCAAATTGATGAACATCCAATTTACACTTGTAGTTAGTTGGGATGGAAGATATTGTCCGATCGCTCGCACATTGGGTTCTTACCCAGTTAGAGGGCTGTTTTAATAGTTATCAACCAAACGATCGAATTAACAACAAACAAAAAGGTATAAAAAATATAGATAGATGGAGCGCAGATAGCTCTCCATAAAGAAGGCATTTTAATTGTTTTTAATGAACCGAGCGGGTGAACAAGACCTTCCGGAATTGAGCGAGTATCAAAACTTTCATCTAAGGCGCTTTCATTATTCAAGAATTGTGTAATTGCATTGACTCTTTGCATATAATAAAATTGCACCTTCCAGTAGGTAGCTTCTAAAAACCAGAAACCAAAAATTATAACGTATCCTAGGGGAACCAACGCATCTATTTTGCTTGTAAAAACCCAACCAATCAACGCTATCCAAATGGTAATTGCCGCAGTTTTTAATTGGATCATAATTGTTGTGAAGTTAGCTATTTTTTTCTCTAGTTCCTCGGCTCCTTTTTGCAGCATTGCTAGCTGAAATTCAAATCGATCCATGTTTGATTCCGCGAACGTTTATATTAGAGTTCTCCAAAAAATTATAATCTTCTTTTCTTTCGGTGTCGTTAGAGAACTTCGCCTGACGCACCCTACAAGTCGATTTTAGATTATATAGTAAGGTGCGTCAGCTCCAGAAATTCCCGATCGCCGTTAGAGAATTTCGCATGAGGCACCCTACAGGTCGATTGTTATGTGACAGTTGCGTCTAGGACTATGAATTAAATTAAATCAGGGACTTTAGGTTTGATTCGGCGCTCGTACCAGTTCATTAACGGGGTGGAAGTAATGCCGTGCAAAACCACAGAAATTATGATGGTTGTAAAGGTAATCCAGGCAATTTTTTCCCCTGTTTCTTCTTTCAAACCTTTACCAAAAGCATAGGTAAGATAATAAATAGAACCGACACCACGAATGCCAAACCAACCGTAAAGCCAGCGGTTGGCGGGATGTAAAGGACTGCCGATCGTACTAATCCAAGCTCCCACAGGCCGGATTAAAAAAATTAACAATCCACCTACTAAGAGGGAGTATCCTCCATAGGCTAACATAGGCTCTAGGCGCAAAAGCGAACCTAATAGTAAAATAGTTGCTACTTCCATTAACTTTTCTATGCGCTCAGTAAAGTGCAGTTGGGAAAGCGGCTTTTCTGGATCGCGGTAACTCGCCTGCACCACAATTCCTGCTACAAAAACTGCTAGAAATCCGTAGCCGTTGACTACTTCTGTGAGGGAATAGGTGAGCAGAATTGTGCTGAGAGCAATGAAATCTTCCATTAATTGATCGGCCGGTCGATAGTGTTGGAGTCGGCGATCGATCCAGGTGACGGCTTTAGCGACTACAATTCCCATCACGATACCTGCGGCGATCGCCCAAATCAAGTCAACTGCTACCCACTGCGAAAACCACTTCGACCAGTTGTTATCTTTTAGCGAATAAATGCCGAAATAAACAAAGGGAAAAGCTAAAGCATCGTTCAAACCGCCTTCCGATGTTAAACCAAAGCGCAATTCATCGCGATCGTCTAGATGAGCTAACTGAACTTCTGAGGCTAAAACTGGATCGGTGGGAGCGAGAATTGCTCCCAGTAAAATCGCCGGACCCCAATCTAATTTCACAAACCAATGACCGATCGCAGCCACTGCAAAAATAGAAATGGGCATTAAAAAACCGATCAGTCGCACTGTGGAATTCCAAGCCCAAAATTGCAGGGGGCGATTCATTTTTAAGCCGCAACTGAACAGAGAAACAATAACTACAAATTCTGTAAGTCTTTCTAAAAATTGAGCTTCGGGACGCAAGTCAATCAGCTTGACGCCGTAGGGCCCCAATCCGATACCGACAATTAGATAAATTAAGGCATAAGATAGAGGCAATCGCGAAATCCAGCCGGAACCCAAGGTAACGGTAAGCAGGAGGATGCCAATAACTAGCAAGTTGAGAATGTAATCATCCACCATAGCGATCGCACTTTTAATCAGGTTTACCAACTGCGATTTTGACAGGTAAAAGCTTCGGGCGCATCCACCGCCCGCTAGATTCACCGATCCTCCGAAAGTTGCATTTTTTATGCTAAACGACTAACAACTCACCACTACTGACTACTGACTACTGACTAATGACTAATAACTACTGACTTTTTTCGGTAGCGATGATGTGCAAATCTACGTGTTTGAGCGATCGCACTAACTATTGAGTCAAAGAACCCCGCAGCAGCAATGTCCAGCGGGATTGCTGGCTTTCGCCGATCGCAATTTGAGTAATGCGATACTGTTTCGCTACCTCCGAAATTGCTTTGGCTATATTAGTGCCGTTAACCCGCAAAAAGTGACCGTTAAATTCTTGACAAAGTTTCTCACAAGTTTCAACGTGCAAGCTTTCTGCTTTTGTTAAAAATCAATCGGGATCGTTGACAAACACAGCATAAAATTGGGCATTCATGTAGCTAGCAATCCTCGCGCCCCGCATCAGTTGCAAGGAATTCGGATAAGTCGAGATGCAAACTAAAACTCGTTCGTGAATGTTGCAAGATTGACCTTTTAAAGTTGCAGCATCATCTTCCACATTGTCTGCGACTTCTCGCGGGGCAAGTTCTCGCAAAGCAATTAAATGACGGTTTGCCGGGAATTGGCGGTATTGAAGCGTGTCGCCAAATTAAACAGCGACATCCAGGAATTCCTGTTTTAATTTTAACATCTCACGCCCAAAAATCGTTAGTTGAAAGGTTGATTTCCGGCGGTACTCAGGGATATTGCGTTGAGGAAATTGCGGCGGAAACTTTGGTTTTGGCAATTCGATCGATAGCAGCGGGTGCTTCGTGGTGGGATCAGGCCGCGACTGCGGAAATTAGGGCGGTTTTTGCTAATCCCGAACCTGTGAAAGTTGGGTCAAAATCAGAAATTTTGGAAAATCCGCTGACGAAGCGAGAACAGGAAATCTTGGCTTTAGTTGCGGGGGGAAAAAGCAATCAGGAAATTGCACAAATATTGTACATTGCTCCGGGGACTGTGCGGGTTCATGTGCACGCGATTTTGCAAAAGTTAGAAGTGCGAGATCGCACTCAAGCAGCAGTGCTTGCTATTCAGAAAGGATTGGTAGCAGAAGAGCTTTTGGCGATCGAACCTTGATAGGGCGGGTTTTGTACTGGAATTGTCGGTTTTTTAAAGGAATTATTGGCTAAACCCGCCCCTATCAAGAGGCTTCTGTTGCAGGCTCACGGGAAATTAGTATTCGTCTTGATTGTTAATTTTACTCATGACATTTAATTTTTGAATTTGCTAAGCTAGACAGGCCTTAATTTTCCTACCGTCATCTAACCAAAGGTGTATTATGCCAAATTTTATCAGTTCAGTTTTTAGTTCGATCGCCTTTCTCGACTCTGCCCTTCCCGACAGCCAAACTCTCCACAACGGCATCGCAGCGGGGACAGAAGTTATTACCCTCGATGCGGCGCGGGATGGAGTAGCACAAATTACTGAGGCTCTAGCGAGTCGCAGCCATATCAAAAGTATTCATATCATCTCCCACGGCCGCCCCGCGAGTTTACTGCTAGGCGCGATCGATCTAAACTTGACAAATTTAAAAACTTATGCTAATCAATTGGAGCGTTGGTGGCGATCGCTGGCAGACAGTGGAGAGATTTTGCTTTATGGGTGTGATGTAGCGGCGGGGGAAAAGGGCGCTAACTTCGTGCAGCAACTGAGTCAGCTAACCAAGGCAAAAATTGCTGCTTCTAGATCACCGATCGGCAGTTCCGCTATGGGCGGAGATTGGGAATTAGATTATACAACAGGAGCGGTGTCCTCTGGGTTGGCGATCGAGCCAGCCACAATGGCCGCTTATCAATATGTGTTCGGTTTTATCCTCTATGACGGCAAAGACACAAGTAACTTTCCAAACGGATCGCCTCCCGGTATCGGGACATCAGGTAGCACCAGCACCCAATTAGCTTACGGACAAGTACCTCTTCCCATATCTGCTTTTCTCCCATACGGTGGTGGTATCCTAGCTACAGGTGCGTTCTCGCCAAACACGGGCATTGATACTGCTAGCGTTACCGCCGCCAATAACACTACAGGCTATGCAGGCTACACCAACTACAAATACACTCCTCCAAGTCCGCCAGCGACGCCAGGAACATTTACTCCAGTCAACGCAACTTTCCCGGCCCTCAACCTTACTAACGGTTACAGCGTTTCTTTTCGAGTTGCAGTTACGGCGGAAAACAGTAATAGCGACAATCGGGCAGGTTTCAGCATCATCTCGATTAGCAGCGACGCTCAAAATGGCATTGAACTGGGTTTCACCAACCGCAACCTCGGTGCCAACGGAGGCATTTTTGCTCAAAACGGCGGTACAGCAACATCAGTTCCTCCGCTGTTTACTCGCGGAGTAAATGCACCTGTTAATATCAGCACTCCTACCGACTACAAACTGGTAGTCCAAGGCACCACTTACACGCTGTTTGCCGGCCCTACAGCAATACCAAACCTGACAAATCAGCCGCTGCAGAACTACACGGCATTTAATCCAGCAACCAGCCAGCCGCGTTTACCCTACAATCCCTACAGCCAGCCAAACTTCCTATTTTTCGGGGACGCCACGGATCAAGCAAGTGCCGCTTTTACTCTCGGCACCATCTCGGTTAATAATTTCCCGGTGGCCGTCGATGACGGCAGCTACAGCGTCGTGCACGACAAAGTTCTCAGCGTCTCTGGGGCGGGAGTCTTAAGCAACGACACCGACGCCAACAGCGGCGACGCGCGTAGTGCCGTGGTAGTTACAACCGCGAGCAACGGTACAGTCAAGTTAAATCTCACCGGCGACTTCACTTATACTCCGAAAGCTGGCTTTGTAGGCACTGATACCTTCACCTATAACGTTAGCGACGGCACAGATTCATCTGTCCAACCAGCAACAGTTACGATTAACGTTACAAATAATAATCTCCCGATCGTACAACCCGAAAATTACCCTACCTTACACGATCAAGTCTTGAACGTGCCTTTCGCCAAGGGAGTTTTAGCCAACGATAGCGACGTTGATGGCGATGTGTTGACGGCAACTAAAGTCACAAATCCCAACAATGGCACTCTCGCATTCAATAAAGACGGTTCTTT
>NZ_JAUBPT010000038.1:21650-23253 GCF_036700905.1 Microcoleus sp. S13_C3
CGAATATCTCTGTCACCAACAATCCGCCGATCGTACAACCCGAAAATTACCCTACCTTACACGATCAAGTCTTGAACCTGCCTGCCGCCAAGGGAGTTTTAGCCAACGATAGCGACGTGGATGGCGATGTGTTGACGGCAACTAAAGTCACAAATCCCAACAATGGCACTCTCGCATTCAATAAAGACGGTTCTTTTATCTATACTCCCAATCCGGGATTCGTGGGACTCGACAGCTTTACATACACAGTCAGCGACGGGGCTGCTACTTTACCAGCAATTTTAGCAAATATTAATGTCACAAATAATCCACCGTTTGCAGTAATTGACAATTACAAAACCCTTCACGGTCAAGTCCTGAACGTGGCTGTTGGTGGGGGAGTTTTAGCCAACGACATCGACTCTGACGGTGATTTGCGGACGGCAACTCTAGTCACAAATCCCAACAATGGCACTCTCGGATTGAATAAGGATGGTTCGTTTACTTATACTCCCAATCCAGGATTTGTTGGACTCGACAGCTTTACTTACACTGTCAGCGACGGGGCTGCTACTTCACCAGCAATTTCGGCAAATATCAACGTTACAAACAATCCGCCGAGCGCACAACCCGACACCTACAGCATCAGTGCCGGAAAAGTCCTCAGCTTAACAGCGCCGGGAGTTTTAATCAACGACACCGATGCAGATTTAGACACGCTGACTGCTGCGGTGGCCGCAAATCCGACGAAAGGGTCGATCGCCCTCAACAAAGACGGTTCTTTGACTTATACTCCTAACGCTGGCTTTTCTGGAACAGACACATTTACCTACACAGTCAGCGACGGAATAGTTAGCTCGGAACCGGCTACCGTGACTGTCAGCGTCAACAATAACCCGCCTGTGGCGAATTCTGACAGCTATACTACTGCTTTTAATACGAGTCTCAACGTGACTGGTTTGGGAGTCTTAATCAACGATACAGACCCGGAAAAGGACCCGTTGACGGCGATTCTGGTGACAAATCCGGCTAAAGGGTCGATCGCCCTCAACGCTAACGGTTCTTTCACTTATACTCCGAATCCTGGTTTTGCAGGGACAGACTCTTTTACCTACAAAGCTAATGATGGCAAAGCTGATTCTGCGATCGTCACGGGAAGCATTGTTGTAAATACCCCTCCAACTCCGACTCCCACGGAAACTCCGACTCCCACGGGAACTCCGACTCCCACGGAAACTCCAACTCCCACGGAAACTCCAACCCCAACCGGAACTCCGACTCCCACGGGAACTCCGACTCCAGCCGGAACTCCAACCCCAACCGGAACTCCAACCCCAACCGGAACTCCAACCCCAACCGGAACTCCGACTCCCACGGGAACTCCGACTCCCACGGGAACTCCGACTCCAACCGGAACTCCGACTCCAACCGGAACTCCGACTCCAACCGGAACTCCAACTCCCACGGAAACTCCAACTCCCACGGAAACTCCAACTCCCACGGGAACTCCAACTCCCACGGGAACTCCAACTCCCACGGGAACTCCGACTCCCACGGGAACTCCGACTCCCACGGGAACTCCGACTCCCACGGGAACTCCGACTCCCACGGGAACTCCGACTCC
>NZ_JAUBPT010000038.1:23353-54421 GCF_036700905.1 Microcoleus sp. S13_C3
ACTCCCACGGGAACTCCAACCCCCACGGGAACTCCGACTCCCACGGGAACTCCGACTCCCACGGGAACTCCGACTCCGACTCCCACGGGAACTCCAACCCCCACGGGAACTCCGACTCCCACGGGAACTCCGACTCCCACGGGAACTCCGACTCCAACCGGCACTCCGACTCCAACCGGAACTCCGACTCCAACCGGAACTCCGACTCCAACCGGAACTCCGACTCCAACCGGAACTCCGACTCCGACTCCAACGGGAACTCCGACTCCCACGGGAACTCCGACTCCCACGGGAACTCCGACTCCAACCGGAACTCCGACTCCCACGGAAACTCCAACTCCCACCGGAATTCCTGTTGACTCTGACAGCGTTCAAGGGGGCGATGCCGATTGCATTTGCGAACAAATTACCCTACCCGCGATCGGTTCGATTCCGGGCCCGAATTCAGTCGATCGCACTTTCAATGGCACTGACGGCGACGACTTCCTCATCGGCAGCAATCTCAACGACGTTATCAGCGGTTTCAACGGCGACGACGTTCTGCTGGGCGAAAAAGGCAACGACAATATTTACGGGGGACTGCCCACCAATATCCCCCTTGGCCCGAATGCAGACAAAGACTTGCTGTTTGGCGGGAATGGCAATGATTACCTCAGCGGCGCAGGCGGCGACGATCGCATTTTCGGGGGTAAGGGCGATGATGTGGCGATCGGCGGCAAAGACGATGACTTGATTTGGGGCGACAAAGGCAATGACACTCTGGTTGGGGATCAGGGTAACGACTGCTTGTTTGGAGGCAGTTTTGACCCGTTTAGCCTTGACTCGACTGGACGCGATTTGCTCTTTGGCGGTGCTGGCAACGACTTCTTGAATGGGGGAGATGCTGCGGATACTCTAAGCGGCGAAGAGGGCAACGATACTGTTTATGGCGGCAAGGGCAAGGATGTTGTGGTGGGGGGTACTGGAAACGATCTGCTGTTGGGCGATCGCGGCAGTGATAGCATTTGTGGCGACGATGGGGACGATACTATTTTCGGAGACAGTGCGATCGACTTTAACGGCGAGCCAGATTCCCTGTGCGGTGGTGCTGGCAATGATTTGATGTTGGGCAACGGCGGTAGTGACAAGCTATGCGGCGAGGATGGTAACGATACTCTCTATGGCGGTAAAGGCGACGATTGTTTGATTGGGGGTTTGGGCAATGATATTCTCAGCGGCGGCATTGGGCGCGATCGCTTTGTTTTAACAGCAGGTGAAGGCAGCGATATAATTACTGATTTCACAAAAGGTGAAGATTTGCTCGTGTTAGCGGGTGGTCTAACTTTTGGTCAACTTAGTATTACCCAAAACGCTAATGCAGCTTTCATCAGGATTGGTCAGAATGGTCAATTGTTGGCTGCTTTAAATGGAGTGCAAGCTAGTGCGATCGGTCTGAGTGATTTTACCATCTTCGGGTAAGCACTACATAATCCGCCCTGTCTGGCGTGAGTGCCGAGCCTGGTCGAGCGAAGTCCTTCAAATGCTTGCAATCTCGTAGTTTGTAGCTGCGCGCTGCCCTCAAACACTGTATTGGTGCGATCGGCTTTACCCGATCCTACCGACGGGCGATCGGCAATCAACCTAGTTTATTGCCGATCGTCTGTTAACAGAAAAAGATTTAACGATCGCAGGTTTCGAGATTTCAAGCGTTTGAGAGCGTTCTTCACCACGAAGATTCTCTCTGGTATTGCACCAGTTTCTCGTTTCCAGGCTCGGCTTTGTATTTAAACGGGAACCAAAGTCGGTTCCAAAGTTGCCACTAATTTGAGATTGTACTCATCTTCAAAACACGGCTTTTTATAATCCAAACTCCAGAGCTCCAGAGCGCAATCGTCTTCGGGATGGAGCGGTTGCAGCCGCAAATGAAACTCTCGAACTTCCGGGCGGTATTTGCATTTAAAATCAGAAATTGCGCCTATTTGCCGCCTGTCTAAAGCCACAGATAACCGCAGAAAAGGATGCAATTTACTGACGAATTCCCGGTATTTCTTCGGGAGAGCAATAAAGTTTTCGTGCTTCTTTTTGGGAGGATTTTTCCGGTGGTAGCGAGCTAAATTGGCAATTACTTCAATCTCTGTTTCAGTGTAGCCCAATAACTCACCATTGCGAATTAAATAGTAAGAATGCTTGTGGTGCGCTGAATGACTGACGTACAAACCGCAGTTGTGCAGAATTGCAGCAGCCCACAGCAACTCGCGTTCTTCGCTTCCCCAATTGTGTAGAATTCCTTGAGTTTGGTCGAAGAAATTGAGAGTAAATGCTGCGGTTCTTTCGCTTTGTTCTAAATTGACTTGATATTTTTCAGCCATGTGGAGAATGCTGCGCTGGCGGATTGAACCTTGATAGCGTAAGCGGTTTTCAATTAAACCGTGCGCCAGCATCCAGTCAACAATTACGCCTTCTCTCAGAGAGCGATCGCACACAGTCAGCGATTCAATTCCTAATAGTGTCATAGCTTCCTGCAAAATCATTGATCCTGCCAGAATAATTTCCGCCCGCTTGTCCGACATTCCCGGTATTGCCAATCTTTCGGCATAAGAAAGTTTGCGAAAGCGATTGACTAAATCGCGCAAATCTTTTAAACTTAACTGATATCCGGCTAGGGGATTCGGCACTGTTCCCAACTTTTCGCGAGCGTTAATGGCAGCCAGAGTTTCGATGGTTCCAGCAGTGCCAATCAAGCGCAAAGGTTCGCCAGCATTGAAGTGAGAGCGCAATTCGTCGATCGGTCTTTCCAAGGAAATCCGAATATAAGCTTGCAAATAAGTAAACTCCTCCCTACTAATCGGGTCTGTTTTGACAAATTGTCCTGTTAAGCGAACAGCACCAATTTTTGTACTGGTGAGACAGCGAGGCTCAGAACTGTCTCCTAAAATCAACTCCGTAGAACCGCCTCCAATATCAATAATTACCTGCGACTGATTGTTAAACTCCATACCCGAAAGAACACCGAGATAAATTCTCCGCGCTTCTTCTTGACCGGAAATTAAACTCACATTCAGGTCTAATTCGTCAGCAACTTGTTTGAGAAAATCCCGCCCGTTAGGAGCTTCCCGAACCGCACTGGTAGCCACAGCGATAATTTGTTCAGCATTGATAGTTTTAGCAATATCTAGAAAACGGCGCAGAGTGGCGATCGCCCTTTCCATAACCTCGGACTTCAAGCACCCTGTCTTAACATCACAATCACCCAACCGAACCGTATCTTTTTCTCTAGCAATAATCGTAAACGCGGGCAATTTCGGATCGATGCGCGCCACCACCATGTGAAACGAGTTAGTACCCATATCAATAGCAGCAATAATGCGATTTGACTCCGCAGAAGCAAGTGAATTAACCATTGGAGTATCGGGGTAAACAGATATTTATGATTATTTCACGAATCCAGTTAGGCATTCTATTAAATTACAAAAAATCGGGAACTGCTGACTGGGCAAGACTTTCACCTGTTTTAAATTCCGATAGCAGTATGCTCGCCCCCAGAGATAGTAAGTGATTGTGCCTAAAATTTGATAAAATCTAAAGTTAAAAATATCAAATCTAGAATTGAAATGCTTAAAGAGCCCGATCGCCAACCCGAATCCACATTGCTAACCGTCGTGAGGCTTTTGAGATGGGACAAACCAGCAGGAAGGCTCATTTTAATGATTCCAGCCCTCTGGGCCGTCTTTTTAGCAGCCGACGGGAGGCCGCCCGCAGCATTGGTGGGCGTGATTGTGTTGGGAACCCTAGCCACGAGTGCGGCTGGATGCGTCATCAACGACTTGTGGGATCGCGATATCGATCCCGAAGTAGAAAGAACTCGATCGCGCCCCCTAGCATCCCGCGCCCTCACCGTGCAAACTGGAATCGGAGTTGCATTAATTTCCTTTGCTTGCGCGGCGATTCTCGCTTTTTATCTCAATCCTTTAAGCTTCTGGCTGTGCGTGGCCGCCGTACCAGTAATTATCTGCTATCCGCTGGCAAAAAGATTCTTTCCAGTGCCCCAATTAGTGCTATCAATTGCCTGGGGATTTGCAGTTTTAATTAGTTGGAGCGCCGCCGTTGACGAATTAGAATTAGCGACTTGGCTGCTGTGGGGTGCAGTCGTGTTTTGGACGATGGGATTTGATACAGTTTATGCGATGAGCGATCGCGAAGACGATTTGCGTTTGGGGGTGAATTCCAGCGCGATATTTTTCGGGGATAATGCCGCTAATGCAGTGGGTTTTTTCTTTGTTGGTACTGTCGGTTTGCTAGCGGCAATGGGAATTAATCTGCACTTGCACATTGGTTTTTGGATGGCAATTAGTGCGGCGGCGATTTTGTGGCTTTTGCAGTACAGTCAACTCCGAAATGCGGATATTCCTAAGCTTGTTTACGGTCAAATCTTCCGCCAAAATGTTTGGGTGGGGTTTGTCATATTGGCGGGGATGATTGTTGGGGAGATTTTTTAACGAGTAGAGCTGACAATCCCCGCCAAGACTAGCGATCGCTCTTGCATATAACTCTCTAAGCAACTGCAAAATCTGTAAAAGTACCGTCTTGTGAATGATGAAAAGCAAGTACTATTTCGTTTGGAGAAACCTCTGCTATTAACAGTTAGTTAGCGATTCCTTCTGATGTCCAGTCTTCTTCAACAGACTTATTTCCAACCCCCACCCTGCTAAACCCGACTTTTTCCAACTCAAGGGGGCGACAAAAGTGCCGACTTTTCTAGACTGACAAATTTTGGCTTCCGTGACATCATGTAAATAGGTTAAGTTAATCAAGTAAAAAAACGGAGTTAATCAATGCGTTTTGGATTTTTGAGTTTTGGTTTACTGGTTCTCTCAGGAGCGATAATTGCCGTAGATGTCGCACCTTCTCTAGCAGCAGCAAGCGCCCAAACAAACAGAGAGTTGTCAGAGTCGCAGGCACAAGAGCGATCGCAGCAGCTAATTGCCTGTAGCTGCACTCCCTCAAGCTGTAGTTGTAGTAGCCGTCCTAGCCGCCGTCGTAGATAGGATAATTAGCAGCTATCGAGTGACTGCTGTTTTTAGATAGTTGAGGATTGGGTATAAAAGAATAGTCTTTTTTCAGTCTAATCCTCTGTTTGTATAACTTAATTGGTAGATCGATTCACCAACAAACTTGCTTGCTGCTACTAAGCTTTATTAACGAGGAATACTCCAAATCCTAACAGAACTATCTGGACTGCCACTAGCAAGAGTCTGCCCATCGGGGCTAAAAGCAACAGAATAAACCCAATTTGAATGTCCGGTCAGAGTTTGCAATAATTCGCCAGTACGCAGATTCCAAAGTCTAATGGAGTTGTCATAACTGCCACTTGCAAGAGTTTGCCCATCCGGGCTGATAGCAAGACACCAAACCGAGCTCAGATGTCCAGTAAGAGTGCGCTGCAATTCCCCTGTTTTTGGATTCCACAGTTTAATACTATTTTCAGCACTACCGTTAACTTCGTTCTTGCCACTACTGCTAACAAGGGTTTGACCGTCAGGACTAAAAGCGACAGACAAAACTTGCGCTGAATGTCCTTTAAGAGTGCGGATTAATTTCCTACTATTCAGACTCCACAACTTAATAGTCAGATCGTCACTACCGCTAGCAAGGGTTTTGCCATCAGGATTAAAAGCGACCGAAGTAACGTGGTTAGTGTGTCCGTAAAAAGTATAAAGCAGCTCTCCTGTATTAACACGCCACAGTTTGATTGTTTTGTCATGGCTGCCACTAGCAACGGTCAGACCATCAGGGCTAAAAGCAATCGATCTAACATCGCTAGAATGACCTTTGAGGGTGCCCAAAAGCATCCCACTATCTAGATTCCACAACTTAATTGTTGTGTCCTTCTCATTTTTCGCATCCTCCTCCAGTTGCGGCCCGGTAGCCAGCAATTTTCCATTCGGACTGATCGCAACTGACCAAAGCTTTGATGAAGCTCTAGATAGTTTTTTAATGACTTTCCCTGTACGCCAATTGTAAAGTTCGATCGGTTCATCGTAACTACCTCTGACAAGGGTCTGTCCGTCAGGGCTAAAAGCAACTGAGGTGACTGCATCAAAGAATTCCGAACCTCCTTTCAAGGTGTTGATTAGAGAAAGATTTTTTAAAGGTGCAGGAGATTGACCTTGTAAAGGAACAAATTTAGGTAAAATTAATACACTGACGCAGGCAAATGCTGTTATTCCAATTCCGACTAATGCTTTCTTAGTTTTAGCAAATGACTTCAGCCACTTTCTTTCAGTATTCAGCGGGCTAATTCCCTGTAACTCAGTCGGAGGCAGTGCCGACAACCCTTCTGCACCAGGGCATTCAATCTTAGCTATAGCGTGTAAAATTGCTTCGGGATTTTTCGGTCTATTCTTGGGATAGAAAGCCATCAGCTCATCAATTAAATCTGCCAGCAATCCCGAAATTTGTGGTGCTTTATCTCGCCAAATCACCTCTTCATATACCTCGTCTTCAAGGTCAGGTGGATCTTTTCCTGTTAAAAGAAAGACAAAGGTGCGTCCCAAGGCGTAGAAATCAGATTGAGGCAGCGCTTTGCCGTTTTTTTGCTCGAACGGGGCGTAGCCTGGTGTATATATCTTTGTAACTTTCCTCTCATTTTCGTCTGCAATTTTTGCAAGGTAAGTGTTTGTCACCATCCGGACTGCTCCAAAGTCGATTAATACCAGTAGACCATCAGGTTTCAATATGATATTTGCTGGCTTAATATCTCGGTGAAAATAATGCTGCTGATGCAAGTAAGCTAGAATATTTACCAGTTGCTTTAACCAGTTAATTGCTTGTTCTTGGCTGATGGGTTGATAATCTCTCTCCTTTAGCCACTGCTGCAAATTATGACCGTAAATTTTCTCCATCACTAGACAGTAAAGCGTGTTTTCTCCTTGTTGATATAGAAAATATCCGTCGGGTTCTACTTTAGGAATTCCTGGATGATCTAGTCGTATTAAGACATTAGCCTCTCGCTCTAACATGGATACTGCTATTTGTTTTTCCTGCAAGTTTGAGCAATTATCAAAATGCAGAACTTTGAGAATTTTTGGCGTCCCTTGCTCCTCAACAATATCAAAGATTATTCCAAATCCTCCGCGAGTATCCAAATCTAACTCTTGCACAATACGATAGCGATTTTGAAGTATCGATCCAGGCTGAAGCATGGCAGATAAAATATGCTTTATTTCAACTCTTCGGACAGTTTTCGATCGCCAAAAGCGTAGGATTGGGATTTCAGGGCGATCGAGAACGAGGGCAACCCTAACAAAGCACACTATAGGCTTTCGGGAAAATCAAGAATTTCAGACTACGACCTAAAAACTGTCTGGTCTATTGTTATTTGTTACATACAATAATGATTAATAACATATTTCCTAATTACAGGCTGTAGCCTAAACGAGTCTTGACCGATTTCGGTTTCGATCAGCGATCGCCAACTTAATGACTCCAAAGCATTCATTAATGTTGAGCTAGATATATCTGACGAAATTTCCGATCGCAATTGATTAAAGTCAACAGATTTGTTAAGTATAGCTAATTGACACATTACTTTTATTTCTAAATCAGTTACACGTTCAAACATCTGGGATAAAACTGCCTCTATTTGACCTCCTATAAAAACCGTACCTGTTCTGAGAAAATCAGAAGTTTTACCAGCAAATAAAGTGATAATTGTTGCTGAAATCATCCATAGTGCTAAAGGATTTCCTTCGTACCTTTCAATAAAATCATTCCATTCTTTTTCTTTTATTAACCCTCGTTCGAGAAGAATTTGCTGTGCGGGTTCATTTTTCAAGCCACTCACTTTATGAGAGCGAACAAGGCGAGTTCGATTTTCTAATAATGAAATGTCGATAGATTTTTCTGAAGTTGTCAATACCAAGCAGCTTTTATGGTTCAATTCACCTACTTTTTTGAAAAATCTACCGTAATCCTGATATCCGTCTCGATATTTGCCAGCCAACAAACCTGTTTCCATAATTGTCTCGACTCCATCAATTATTACCAAACATCGGTGCGCGTTTAAACACTCGATCGCTCGCGAGATGGCATCAGAGGGTGTTTCTGGTAAATTTGTTTCCTGTTCGCCACTGATAAATCGGATGATGTCTTTGAGGACGGTATGTATGGGTGGAGTGCGATCGAGACTTCGCCAGATAATGAAATCAAAATCATTTTGAATTTTTTGTGCCAGTTTGACAGACAGAGACGTTTTGCCAATTCCCCCCATGCCCAACAGTGCCACCAGCCGGCAGCGGTCTGTTACAATCCACTGCTTCAGTGCGGTCAATTCTTCTGTACGTCCGTAGAAAACAGAGACATCAGGGGCTTCCCCCCAATCTTGTCGAGAACGGGCGATCGCTGATTCTGGCAATTTTTCGGGCAGCGGGAGAGTTGGTGGGGAGCGATCGTCTTCTGCAAGTATATTCTTAAAGCTTTTTTTCCTAACCTCTTTCCCCAGTGCAGATGACAGCAGTCGCCAGAATGCGGAACCTAACTCCTTAGCATAACTCAGATTGCAGTTACATTCATTGGCAATTTGCTCGTAAGTCTTATCTTCCAGTGCCTTACGAAATATATCTTTTTGCAGATCGGTTGGGGATTTCCCAGCCTGAGCAAGAAAAGATGCCTCTGCAAGTTCTAACGCAGTGTCAACGTTCATATTTGGGAGTTATGCAAAAACCATCCTTCAGTATAACCCATTTTCCGATCGCCCTACTTTTTCCAACTCTTGCCGGCGAACTCAGCCAAAACCGACTTTTCTCGACAAAATTGAGCTGTGAAACAACCCACTTTACAAGACTGAAAAATTATTGGTTTTGAAACAACATGGTAAATGTCAAGGAAATCGATGAAAACAGGAGTAACGATTGTGCCTTTACCGACAACCGAGCAACAGTGGGATTTACAAACTGGAGATGGCTGGCAATTTGATGATGATTCCAGTACAGGCGGTAAGCTTACCAATATCAAAGAAGCCTCACCAGAGGTGAAACAACTCTCTAGAGAGTTGTCTCAAAAATTGGTTGGATTCTCCGCCACAATGACTGCTGGTTATGCCTATATTAATCGGGATGTGTTGATGAAGATTACCAAACCAATACTCATAGGAATCGCCGGATTTGTTTCTATCGGTGTCGCTGCCTTACCCATAAGTGCTGCACTGCTCAACGAGACAGCAGCAACCAACAAAACGCAGAAGCAAAGCAGCCCGCCACAGCTATTGGCTCAGGGAAATTCTTGTATTAGGGGTGCTACAGTTTCACCAGCCTTCACTGCCAGAACATCTTCTGGCCCAGTCAACATTCGTTCGGGGCCTTCTTTAAGCGCATCAGTTGTGGGAACATTGCCCGGAAATCAAACTTTTCGCTTTGACGGGTGGGCTCACGGCGATACTGTAATGGATGCAGGATTTAACCCTCCGCGACCCGATGCCCGGTGGTATAAATTGGAGGGTCAAAATCGTTGGGTTGCCAGTGCCGTAGTCGTTGGCAATGCACCTAACTCTACCCCAACCTGCACACCTTCTGGCGGCGGCTATTTTAACAATTTAGCCTCTTGGAATGACTCGCAGTGGGAGAATGCCATCAACAGTGCTAGCGCCCTCAACTCCATCAACAATAATCCCAATTCAGACCTCGGACGCATCTACAGAGATTTATCCAATGATTTATTTGGTCGGTATTTTCCACTAACAGGAGCCTACATTTCTGATGACTATTTCAGAGCAACAGGCGGTCGTTTAGGCTTTCACGGAGGCATAGATATCGGTACCCCAGTAGGTACTGAAGTTAAGTCTATGGTAGACGGAACTGTTGTCATTGCCCAGCGCAATTCTAATGGCAGCACAAATCAGGATGGAATTCTCACGATTAAAGCTGCCAACGGTACTAACTACATCTATATGCACTTGAGTGAAATTAGAGTCACTCAGAATCAGCAGGTAAGAAAAGGCGCAGTCCTCGGAAAAACAGGCGCTATGGGAGGAGGCAGACCCAACGCATTTGCCCCTCATTTGCACTATGAAGTTGCGCGGCCTGATTTTCCGTGGGGTTCTTTACAAAGACCTGCTGCAACTACTAAAGATCAGTTTCGCCAACGCACTTTCAACCCCCTGAAAAATTACTGGGAATTAAGGCGTCGCTAAAAACTAAAACAGCCTGAAAAATTTCATTAACTTAATTTTTTTCCGGCTGTTTTAGGCATCGCACTTCAGCAATCAACCACAAATAACTCTATGGTCAAAACCTTGTATCAGCTTGCTGCCCTATCTGTAGCCCTTATCCAATTTACCGCTGAAATTGCCCTCAGCAATCCACAGCAACCTGTCAATTCCCAATACCCCATCGTATCCCAACCGGATGCCGCACCGCCAATTTGCTATATGCAAACAACAGGGGGCCTAACTTTGGACCTGAGCAATATGTGCAAAAAAGCAACTCGAAAACCAGCCGTTAATTCTGAAAATAGCTCTCCCCAATTAGAGCCGCAAACACCTCAGAATCCAACGCTTGGTGAATCTCCATTAGGACTGATGTCATATCCGCGTTAATCAGCGTCCATCTGCGGTTAAAAAAGAGCGATCGCCCTTTCTAACAATTCAGAAGGGCGATCGCTCTCTCTTAAATTTACTCTTTTTGAGTCTCCAACAAAGCTCATTCATCCACTAAATTCCAGAAATCCTCGGACTTCATTCCTCCCTCTTCTTTCAAACTTTGCCGAGATTTATCCAAAATTTGATTGAATTTTGGATTGTTAGCCAACAAAAAACGCTCCAGAGATTCAGGATCTTTAATTAAAGTCATTGCCGCTACTGGTTGACCATTTTCAGTAATTAAAATTGGCTCTCCGCGATCGGCACTCAAGTAATCAGCAAATTTTGCTATAATTTCAGCTAAAGAAACTATTTTCATGATTCAGTCTGCTCTGTTCCTATGAATAACTGATTGCCAACTTTTACCCCAATTCCCAAGATATAAACCTCATAGGTATCAAGGTTAGTCTCGTAAAACACTCGGAACCGATTAAGGAGGCCCAAATCGCAACTCCCAAGTAGCACCTAGTTCAGAAGGTTCCACTAGCGGTTTGCGGTTGCGCGTTTCTACCTCTGGTTCATAGCTTAACTGCTCCTCTATTGTAGTGCGGATTAATGAATAATACTTCCGGTCGATCGCTGCAAGATGCTGGAATACTGGCCGTGTAAAGATAATTTCAAACTTCTGTTGAGGTGTCATGCTTAGTTAAGGTCATTATCATTCATATTAGACCAAAAGGGAGCTCGCCCATAATTCATCAAACAAGCGATCGCCCTTCCTGCATCCGCGTTAATCAGCGTCGATCTGCGGTAAAAAAAGAGCGATCGGCCTTCTAGTAATTCAGAAGGGATCTCGCTTCTACTTGTAGCATGGAATAACCGCTTGCATATCTCAATTTTCATGACCAACCCCATCCAGCAAGAAGCCCGCCAAATTCTAGACACTCTCGCCTTTACCCCCTTCGATCGGTGCCATCCCCTCAGCCACGACTTCGACACAATTCCTGCTAGAGTTGGTTTGTACGCCTTTCGACATCGCATTCAAGGATTACTCTACATCGGCAAAGCCAAGAACCTCCGCGATCGACTGCGAGGCGGTCACAAAGCCTTCCTGTGGGGCTGGCTCGATCGCTACGATCCTGATGATGTGAGGATCGCCTTCGTTACCCTCAACCAATGGCAAAAACCAGGGTTATTATATGAATTAGAAACCCTGATCCTTCAAGCTACAAATCCTCCCTACAACGTTAAAATCCCCAGAGAACAATGACTCAAACACTTAAGATCCAACACTTGCCACCAGAAGCTATTCATTCGCTGATGACTTATTTACCTGACTATGTGAAAGTCGCTTTGATGGCAAAAGCTACGCAGCTAGAATGTTCTCTGGAAGCTGCGATCGAAATGGCAATTGCTAGTTTTCTCGACTCAGAAGCTTTCAGCTTTGAAGATTGCCTATTATCGCAACGTCTTAAGGAATCAGAATTGGTAGAATTTCCTCAAAGTAAATAGGTGCGATCGCCCGTTTTACAATCAAAAGAGGGATCGCCCTTCTTACATCCGCGTTAATCAGCGTCCATCTGCGGTTAAAAAAGAGCGATCGCCATTCTTAGGATAATTCAGAAGGGCGATCGCCCGTTTTACGATCGAAAGAGCGATCGCCCGTTTTACGATCGAAAGAGCGATCGCCCCGCTCCCATTTGCTATAATCTCAAGTAGTATCTCATTTACCAACAGCCATCGACATGACGGATGAAGAGCTGAAGCAACTAATAGAAAGCAACGCTAGGGCAACTCAAGCTATGTTAGATAACATGGCAGAAGCAAGACTCGAACGACAGGAACTTCGAGAAGGAATGGTACAACTACAAAATGCTGTCGTGCAATTGATTAACGTTCAGTCAGGAATTGCTAACTTACTTACTTCTCTAGATGAAGATCGTCCCACTGTTCTGAGAAAGCTAACCACAATTGAAAACAAACTGGATCGACTTCTAGGACAAGAAAATGCTCAGTAAGTAAAAGAGGGAGATTCGTTAGTCAACAAGATCGATCGCCCTTCTTACATCTGCGTTAATCTGCGTCCATCTGCGGTTAAAAAAGAGCGATCGCCCTTTCTAATAATTCAAAAAGGCGATCGCCCGTTTTATGCTCAATCATGGCGATCGCCCGTTTTATAATCAATCATGGCGATAGCTCAAAATCTTTCCCATTCACAACCAATGAATCCAGCCGCACAAAAACTTCCAGATTTGACAGGACAAACCTTATCAGAAGTGATCGCCATACTGGAGAGTTACGGCTTCCAATTTCAAACCAGCACAAAAGGTGGCTATCAAAGCTTTGAACACCCAGATGGTAGTATAATTAATATTAGACCAAATGGTGAAATAGTCCGTACAGGGCCAAAGATACGCGGGACGGAGGGCCAAACTTACCGTCGTAGATACAATAGAGATGGAAATCAAATAAAATTTGAACCAGGGGCTAAGACACATAATACCGGAGAAAAAGTGATTCTATGACAACCGCGATCGCACTCAACCTCAAAACCTTTTTAGAAGACTTAAAAAGTGCCGATTTAGTAGGAGTTTCACTCCGCCCTCAAAATCTTGGCTTGCGTTTAGACTTCACCTTTGGGCCCGAAGCGGGAGATGTAGCGATCGAGTTCGATCGCATTCTTCACCTAATAATTTCTCGCCCCATCAATTCCGATGATGAAAATTACTGTTTTTGGGTAGGAGAAGTCGAACTCATAAAGCTTGAAGAAAAGGCTGAAACTTTCTTATCTTCCCTGTCCTATCCTTTCAATTTTCCTCCTAATCTCGATTTATCTGCTTTGAGTCATTTTCGGTTGGAAGGGGATATTTTTATTGAAATAATTTGCGAATATTATAAAATTTTTCAGGAAGTTAAAAATTAATTCCTATTTTTTAAGCTTTATGAATCAAAAGAGCGAGATCCCTTCTTGCATCTGCGCTAATCTGCGTCCATCTGCGGTAAAAAAAGAGCGAGATCTCTTTCTCAGTCACATTCAGAAGGGCGCTCGCTTCTGCTAAATTTATGATATAATTACCCATCAGTTACAGCTAGACTTGCCCACTTCTTTTGATATAAAGGAGTAAAGCCCGTGAAAATAGAAGAATTACTGCAAAGAAAAGGAATTATTCACCGCGATCCAGAAATTATGAGCGGTGTCCCTGTATTTGTCGGCAGCCGCGTCCCCTTAAAGACTTTTTTCGACTACCTGGAAGGTGAAAGCGGTTTCGCAGAATTTATTAATGATTTTCCTTACCTAGAAAGTCAGGCAATTAAAGTGCTAGAAAATCTAACTAAAATGATGCTCTCGCTAGAAAATCCTTCAAATGCTTATACTGCTTGATGAAAATCTTTTGAGTCAAAAACTCAAGCAACCTTTCTTAGACGAAGGTCATTCAATCAGCAATGTTTATGACATGGGGTGGAGAGGGCTAAAAGACAGGGAAATTCTGGAGAGATCGGAGAATCATCCTTTTGATGTTTTTATCACTGCTGATAAAAATCTTCCCTATCAACAAAATCTCGCAAGTCGTGTTATTACAATTGTGGTCTTAGATTCTAGCAGTACGAGGCCCGACCATCTGGTACCTTTGATGAGACAAGTTAGCACTATGATATCGTCGCTGCCAGCAGGTTCGGCAGTTCGCATAAATGATGCTGGGGATGTTGTTTGCATTAGTCCTTGATCGATCGCCCTTCTTACATCTGCGTTAATCTGCGTCCATCTGCGGTTAAAAAAGAACGATCGCCCTTTCTCGGCCAGATTCAGAAGGGATCTAGCCCATTTTATAATCAATCATGACGATCGCTCCTACCAGTGCTCATGCACCCCATCCAAAACCCAACTTCCCTGAACTATGTCATCAGGTAACATCCTAGCTGTCACAGATGTTCTCAATTTCCTTGTCAGTGGAATCGATAAAACTACCCTCGAAACAGAACTTACTGCTTCGGGTTGGATATCCACTCCAGCTAGATGAGGCTCAAAAAGCGGTGCGGGTACAATTTGGACAAGCCCAAACACTCAATACAGTGTCAGAATTATGACTCAACCTGATGGTTCATCCTATGCTCGTGTTTACAATGGCCCAGGAGGAGGTGCACCCGCAGAACAACCCCTAAACGCATCAGGAAAACCCGGAAGTCGTGGAGACACCCACTTTATTCTGCTCCCTTAACCGCATTTATTCGTCAGATTATGAACTTTCAACAAATTTGGCAACAATACGATTTTACCGAATCAGAATTGCTATCGATGGGGTGGCAATTTCCCTATGATTATGTCCTCAATCTCAACTACTATTGGCAGATCAATTCAACTAATTCTACTTCTGAAGTTGCTACCAATGACCAATTTATAAACATTATCCTCAAAACCTGCATTCGACTTGACGTACAACTCAACCCAAATCCTGATGAGTTAAATCAAAAGCCTCCGAACCTCGGCACAATCGTCGGCTGGGGACAAGTTACTCATTCTCCTTGGTTAGAAAATCTATCCCTTTCTCCTAATGAGTGGCTGCATCTGTTATTTGAAATTGGTGGAAATAATAAAATAGAAGTTGTTTGTCGATCGCTAGTTGTCGAACAATTGGTCAAACAACGCTTAGCACTCAGTTCATAAAACGAGATAAATACAGCCTTTTCCCATTTTTGGCGTTTGTGCGAATTGTTTAAACGTTTCTTCTGCCGCGACAAGAAAGCGATCGGAAGCATCCATATTATTTTCCGCAATGTAAGTGGCTAATTCAATCAAATCACGGATAACTTGCGGACGTTTTTGGATCGAGGTCATTTTTCTCCCTGCAACCCCTGATTCTGGGAAATACGCGATCGCACAGCTTGACGAATCTCCATCCAATCTTCCTCCGTCATCGCGGTAGGATTTCCCGATTCCAAACCCTCTAATAACATCGCTTCCAAACGTTCTGAAGCTTTACGTTTTTGGTCTTGGCGAATTAACTCACGGAAATACTCGCTAGCTGTACTATAACCACCTTGGGCTACCTGTGCTTCTATATAAGTTCGCATTGAGTCAGGTAGAGAAATATTCATGCTTGTCACTGGTATTACTTACCTCATTTAACTCGTTATCTTATTATGGCAGATTTTGCCATTTTTTGTCAAGCCTCACACAACCTGTAATTTTGTAATAAAAAATTGGGAAGATAGATCGCCCTTGATCGACCAGACTCAAAAAGGATCTCGCTCATCATTCATCAATCATGGCGAGATCCCTTCCGTTTGTGCATTCAACTAACAAAAAATTGTCATTTCAGTCAATTCTTGCTAAAATAATTACCAAAAACTATTCTGATTAGTCAATGAGCGACATCTCTATCAGCTTGCCAGATGACTTACTCACATACGTCAATCAAAAAGCGCCTAACCAAGCGTGCTTTGATTGAATCTCTCTTAAAAGAATGGCGAAAACAACAAGAAAACCAAGCTTTAGCAGAAGCTTGCAAGCTAATTGACGAATTAGATTTAGGATGGGATGACGAATGGCAAGCTCAAGCCATTACCGACTGGGAAGCATCCCGATAGCTAGATTCGATCCGTCAATAGGAACAGAAATACGCAAAACGCTGCCTGCCTTAGTCATTTCTGGTACGCTGTTAGCCTAAAATCTATACGGTACATCTCACACAAGTAAACATGGCAAAACTGCCCATAGAAATTGCCGAAACCATCTGGAGCCTAAAACGGCAATTATTGGATATTATCGACGATGCTACAGAAGCTGAATACACTCTATTTGAGCAATTTGGAGAAACAGACAGAACAATTGACTATTTAGATCAGCTAAAAAGTGTCGCACAGCAAGCCGATGAGCGGTTTTCCCAGTTTTCCCTATTGCAACGACGCTTGGCTAATGCACAACCCACAGCAACTTCTGATATGCTAAGATTAATGACAGAAGTAATTGCTTATACCCAAGCCAGACTTCCCGCCTGGGAACGCAGCATTCAAGAAATTAAGATTGAGTGGAAATTATGATGAACGAACCAGGATATATGCCACATCCAGATGTCGATCGACGACTCCTCGCTAACTTACGTCGCAGTCGCTTGGAAATGGAAGAATTAGGTTGCAAATTAGAAGAAGTTATTGCCAAATTAGACGAAGATCATCGACAAATTCAACAAAAACGGTTACAAATACTTCTCAACAGTCAGTAGTTATATAGATGTTGAGAAATAAATGTTGAGAACATTAATACAGGCGATAGTTCTTTCTAAGGATAATTCTGAAAGGATCTCGCTCAATTATCACCTATAATTCCGATAGCTCCCTCTTTCAGAGATTGGAGATATACATCTTGAAGCCTTCCCAATTTTTTGGGATCGGTTGCTTCTCAATTGTCGTAATAATAACTGGCTTAATCATAGAAGCTTTTAAAAGCCCAGCCGATCGCCAATCTGTGATAATAATATCACCGACTTTCGGGCTACTGCTAACTTGACTGGTGATACCCATCAGAGTGCGATCGGGATATTCTGCATTATAAACGTCAGAACTAATCACAACTGCTGGACGTTTTTTATTGGTAGTTTGATCGGTAAAAGGAAACGGAACTAAAACCACCTCACCAAAATTATAACTCATCATACTCCGCGTCCTCTGGGTTATCCCAAATTTTAGCAAAAACTGCTTCTGAGAGTTGAGTTGCAGTATAAACGAGAAGACGATCTTCACTTCGCGTTAAAAGGAAATCCATAAAATCTTCTAATACCGTAATTTTATCGGGCGGTAAACTACGGATTTTTTCCATCAGCTTTGTTTCCGGGTTGGGGGCGACACTCATGTTATCTCTCACTTGTTAATGTTAAATCAGCATACCTTGTAAAAATACTAGGAAACTTCAGGAAGTTATTTGGCTCACCAACTGTTTTGAGGAAACCACTATTTATCTGATAACATACATTTGTATATAGTGCTCAAAAACTATCAAGTATTAATAACGCCATATTCACTCCACAACTATGAAAAAAATCATCATTGGCATCATGGGCCCTGGCGATAGTGCCACATCAACCGACTTAGAAAACGCCTATCAACTCGGACAACTCATCGCCGAAGAAGGATGGATATTGCTAACTGGCGGCAGAAATGTCGGCGTCATGGATGCCGCCAACAAAGGAGCAAAATCAGCTAACGGTTTAACAATCGGCATCCTTCCGGGAAATGACACTCGCGGCATTTCTGAATCTGTAGATATTGCCATTGTCACCGATATGGGAAACGCCAGAAATAACATTAACGTTCTTTCTTCAGATGTAATAATTGCCTGCGGTATGGGCACGGGCACAGCTTCGGAAATTGCCCTCGCCCTCAAAGCTAACAAACAAGTTATATTGTTAAATCACAGCGCCGAAAGTCAAGTTTTTTTTAAAGGTTTAGCACAATTTAACATCTTTGTGGTAAACAATGCTGTAGAAGCTATGAATCAAGCTCGCGAAATCCTAGTAAATTCAAGATGAAATCCAAGATGAGAGTAAGCAAATTCAACTTTTGTGCGATCGGCATTTTTCTGACGTTGGGAATTTTCGTCACTACAAAAGCAGACGGAAGAATTGCACAGTTAAGTTTCAGCAACAAATCTACTCAAAAATTAGCACAAACCCTTCCTCCTCCTCCCCCTTCCGCACAGCCTGTTACCGAACAAGAAGCGCCACCTATTCGCAGCGAATCCGTGCCGGATCAAATAGCTTTAGCAACCCATTTGCAGACCATCAAAGCTAAAATGTACGGTGCTTACTGGTGTCCTCACTGTCACACGCAACAAGAACTTTTCGGCAAAGAAGCATTTACCGCCATTACTTACATTGAGTGCGATCCCAGAGGCAAAGATGCTCAACCCGATTTGTGCAAAGCTGCCAATATTAAAGCTTATCCCACTTGGGAAATTCGGGGCAAATATTACACGGGCAGGCAATCTTTGGAAAAACTGGCTATTTTATCCGGTTATAAAGGTAGCAGCAATTTTGGGCCACAACTTCCCTCTCCTTAAGAATATCTAAATTAGTTCGCACTCGCCCACTAAGAAACCGGGTTTTTGAACCGAGATTGACGGTTTTCAGCAATTATTTTGGTTAAAAACCCGGTTTCTCGCCACCCGTGCGTCCATGACTATAAATGTAAAGTGCTGATGGCGCACCTAAAATTATGATTTTTATGAATCCAACTTCTGAATAATATGAATTGACATGACAGTAAGCTGGTTATTTAATTGTAATTAGGCGGACAGATATATGTCAATTTCAGACTAGCAGTTATTCAGGAGACTGAAGCGATGCAGTTACAATTTAGCAATAAACAAATAATCTGGACCAGTTTGCTATGCTTTTCGGCAATTGCATTTCCCCTAACAAGCCAAGCTATAACAGTACAAGAAGTACCGAATCCCCGTCAAGTAAATAACACTTGGGTAACGGACAAGGCCAACATTCTCAGCGACAGCACCGAAACTCAGCTAAATCAAATGATTTCGGACTTAGAGGCGAAAAACGGCTCAGAAATCGCTGTTGTGACAGTGCCAGATACTAAACCATCTGCGACCCCAAAAGCATTTGCTACAGAATTATTTAACTTTTGGGGGATTGGCAAAAAAGGTAAAAATAACGGAGTTTTATTGTTGATTTCGTCGGGGGAACGCCGCGTTCAGATTGAAACAGGTTCTGGCATTCAAAGCATTTTACCCGATGCGAAGGTAGTGGGAATTATTAAAACCGAAATTACGCCCCGATTTAAACAGCAGGACTTTGACGGGGGCACATTAGCGGGGACAAAGGCGTTAGTAAATGTTTTACAAACTCCGACGGTAAATGCTCAATCTCAAACCACCCTGCCTTTGGCTCCAATCGTACCATCTCAAGGGCTGAAACCGTCACCAATACCTAGTCAATCGCCAGTTATTAGCAATAGTACCTCCACCGGTGAAGATTCATCGAATTTAATCTATGGCTTACTTGGGTTGTTATTCATAGCATTCATAGCATTTATACCTTGCTTCATTATCTTCAGGATATTTCGCAGCTTATTTTCTCGGATATCTCGTTACCGCCACCGCCGTTATCCGCGCAATTACAGCAGTAACAATCGCAACTACGGCAGTCACACTCCCAATTACAGCAGTAACAATCGCAATTACAGCAGCATTAACAGCCACAACTATTACGGTGGGGGTGGCGACTACAGCAGTAACAGTAGCAACGATGATTGCGGTGGCTACTACACCAGTAATAGCAGCGACTACACTATTAGCAACAGCGACTGCGGGGGTAGCTTTGGCGGTGGCGACTCCAGCGGTGGCGGTGGCGGTGGCGACTACACTATTAGCAACAGCGACTGCGGGGGTAGCTTTGGCGGTGGCGACTCCAGCGGTGGCGGTGCCGGTGGCGACTACAGCATTAGCAGTAGCGATTATTGCGGTGGCGGCGACTACAGCAGCAGCAGTAGCAGTAGCAGTAGCGACTACAGCAGCAGCAGTAGCAGTAGCAGTAGCGACTACAGCAGTAGCAGCAGTAGCAGCAGTAGCGACTACAGCAGTAGCAGTAGTAGCGACTCTAGTAGTGGGGGTGGCGGTGGGGATTGGTAATTCGGGAAGAGAGGCAAAAACCGAGTTTTTTTAGCAGAAATTAGTCCCCCTCTGCGGGGACTTTGTTTGTTTAATTGCCGTTTCAACCGCCGAATAATCGAGAGGTAGTTAACTAAAATACTCTTCAACAATTTTCAAAATCCGCGAGGCTGCCAAACCGTCACCAAAGGGATTAATTGCCATTGCCATTGCATTGTATGCTTCGGAATTGCTCAGCAATTCTGCCGCTGCTGTGAAAATTATATCAGAATTAGTACCTACAAGTTTAGCGGTGCCTGCGGAAATTGCCTCTGGTCTTTCTGTGGTTTCTCGTAATACTAAAACTGGCTTTCCCAAACTCGGTGCTTCTTCTTGCAAGCCGCCGGAATCTGTGAGGATTAAATGACATCTCTGAATCGCTCCTACTAATTCTGCGTAATCTAAAGGTTCAGTTAAAAAGACTCTCGGATGGTTGCCCAAAAGAGCTTGCAAAGGTTCTCTGACTGTGGGATTTCGATGTAGAGGTAAGAGCAATGCTGTATCTGGAAACTTATCTAAGATTTGGAGAAATGCGTGAGCAATTCCTGCTAAAGGTTCTCCCCAATTTTCGCGGCGGTGAACAGTTGCTAAGATTGTACGATATTTGCTCCAATCTAAGTTAGGAATGTTGCATTCGGGTTGGCGTTTGGCGACAGAAAGCAAAGCATCGATTACTGTGTTGCCTGTACGGTGAATTTCTCCCAAAACGCCCGATCGCCCTAAATTCTCCGCAGCCAGCGCTGTCGGGGCAAAATGCAGCCTTGTGAGCTGAGATATCAACCGTCGGTTAGCCTCTTCGGGGTAAGGATTGAACACGTCGTCTGTCCGCAATCCGGCTTCTACGTGACCTACGGGTATTTTCTGGTAAAATGCCGCCAAAGCAGCGGCAAACGCTGTGGTTGTATCGCCCTGAACTAAGACGATTTCGGGCTGCAATTCTTTAAACAAGGCTTCCAAACCCTGCAAACTCCGAGATGTAATATCTGTCAAGGTTTGCTGGTGCTGCATAATTGCTAAATCCCGATCGGCTTTTAGATCGAACATTCGCATTACTTGTTCGACCATTTCTCGGTGCTGACCGGTTAAAATTACTTGGGTGTCAAAGGTTGGCGAACTTTTGAACTGTTGAATTACTGGGGCTAGTTTAATCGCTTCCGGGCGAGTTCCTAAGACGATGCAAACGCGGTGTGTGGCTTCGGACATGGTAAAATTGGGTAGTTGAGATTTGCGAGGCTCTTAAAGGCTGAATATTTTATAGCAGGTTTGAATCGTTGGTTAACAAGATTTATTTTTTTAGGAACCGCAGAGGGCGCAGAGGGCGCAGAGGAGAGATAGAAAGTGGTTTGACGTTGGGTGGGGGCGGGTTTTTGAGATTGTGAGTTTTAGCCAATTATTGTTGGTGAAACCCGCCCCTACAGGATTATTGATATTAGTACATTTTTGTTAATTGCTTATGCCCTATCGTTACATTCTATTTTACAAACCTTATGATGTTTTAACTCAATTCACTGACAACTCTAGTGAGACTAAACGCAGCACTCTCAAAGACTATATTCCTATTCCTAACATTTATGCAGTAGGAAGGCTCGATCGCGATAGTGAAGGTTTGTTGCTGCTAACCGATGATGGACAAATGCAGCACCGCCTCAGTGACCCGAAATTCGCTCATCCCCGCACTTACTGGGTGCAAGTTGAACGAGTTCCTGATGCAAGTGCGATCGCAGCTTTGCAGACAGGTGTCACAATTCAAGATTATCGGACTCGATCGGCAAAAGTGCAATTATTGTTAGAAGAACCCCCTTTGCCTCCCCGCGAACCGCCGATTAGATTTCGCAAAAACGTGCCGACAGCTTGGCTGGAAATGACTCTCACAGAAGGCCGCAACCGCCAAGTCCGCAGGATGACCGCAGCAGTGGGGTTTCCGACGCTGCGGCTAGTCAGATGTGCGATCGGGCATTTGCGTCTGGAAGGCCTCAAACCCGGTGAATGGCGCGAACTAACTCAAGCCGATTTGAGATTTTAGATTTGAGATTTTAGATTGGAGAATTACAGTCAACAGTCAACAGTCAACAGTCAACCGTCAACAGTCAACAGTCAACCGTCAACTACTTTCGAGGCGGCAAAATAAAACTCTCGTTTCCATCCTTATCTTTTTGCACCTGAGCTCCCAGCTTGACAAGAGCTTGTTTGGCCCTTTGACGCACCAACTTATCAGTTGTTTGAGCATAAACCGTGTTCCAAGCAGTAAACCGCACCGGCACGCTATCGGGATCTCGGCGCAAATACTCAGCAGTGGCTCGAAACATCTGCGCCAATGAAGCCCCTGACGGGTTTTTTTCCACCCAATCAGCGGCCATTTCGTGAGAGTGAATTGACTCGGGAATATCCCCCAACAGCAGCAACTCATCAATACCTTTAGTGCGCCACACTATCCACGATTGGGAATGAATTTGTGGCGAAAGGGAAAGAGCGCTCGTACCGCGCTCTATAAACTGAACAGCAGTTTCAGGCTTTCCCTGATAAAAAGAAATAGCTGTGGAAAGAAACAGGTAGATGTCAGCCCACCTCGGGTCGCGCTGCGTAACTATGTCAAAATAATCTTGGCTCAGATTGTAGCCCGTCACATCTCGCGCTTCGTCGTCGCCAAAATACTGCAAAAATTTGATAAATGTCCAATCGGCAATTAAATTGTCAAACCCAAAACTAGGGATAGTTTTGAGCATTTTTAGCCGCAGGGCTTCTTGCTGCGCCTCTTGCTGTGCGGCTTGCTTGAACTGGGCAGCAGACATTGCAGAGAGCGGCTTTTGCCCCTGAACACGAACTGGGGACATTCCGCCCAACTGCCCGCTCGACTGCATGGCGACGACCCCCGCCAGCGCTGCTAGACCGATAGCTCCATTAAGGAGCAGGCTCAACCACTTACGCGAAAATTGTTCGATTTTAGCTTCCACGGCACTTTATAAATCCAAGTTTTAAATTAAGTTTATTGAAAGAGAGTAATAATTGGTTGGCGATCGACTATGAATCTCGTTAAACTGTCAAAAGGGATGGTGTAGCCTCCACACAATAGTTTAAGTAGTAGTGTGAGATTTTTTAGCAATATAAAATCTCAAATCAAAAATCTAAAATCGAATTGAGCCAAATTCAATGAATCAAGCCCGCAGACGCTTTTCTAAATTACAGGCAGCCCTGTTCACTGGGGCGATGGCAACAACCGCTTCGATATCTTTACTCGTTCCCGGGCTGAGTCAATCAGTCCGCGCCGAGCTTCAAGATAGCCCCAAAGCTGTCTTAGACGAAGCTTGGCAAATTGTGAACCGAGATTATGTTGATGGCAGCTTTAACAAGACTGACTGGCAAGTGACCCGCCAAGAACTGCTGAGCAAAAACTATACCTCTCGCGAAGCTGCCTACACCGCCCTCCGCAAAGCCCTAGAGAAATTAAACGACCCCTACACGCGCTTCATGGACCCGAAGCAGTACGAAGCGCTGACGAATCAAACCTCTGGGGAACTGACAGGGGTGGGGATGAGGCTGGAAGAAGACGAGAAAACGAAAGCGATTACTGTAGTCGAGCCGATGGAAAATTCCCCGGCCCTGAAGGCAGGGATTCAAGCGGGCGATAGGATTTTGGTGATTGACGGCAAAGCTACCAAAGGCATGACTGTCTCGGATGCTGCTCAGGTAATTCGGGGGGCTGAAGGCACGAAAGTCACGCTGCGGATTGCTCGTGAGGGCAAAAGCGAATTTGACATCACTCTGACTAGGGCGAGAATTGAGGTAGCAGCGGTTCGCTACAGCCTCAAGAAAGAAGGCGGTCAGAATGTGGGTTACATCCGTTTGCAAGAGTTTAGCTCCCACGCGGGCGAACAAATGCAGGGGGCGATTAAAAAGCTCTCGGATCAGAAAGCTGACGCTTTTGTTTTGGATTTGCGGGGCAATCCCGGCGGGTTGCTGCGAGTGAGCATTGATATCGCTCGGATGTGGATGGATACAGGGGCGATCGTCCGCACAGTCGATCGGGCGGGCGATTCTCAGGAAATGCGCGCCAACCGCACTGCAATCACTAACAAGCCTTTGGTGGTGCTGGTGGACGACAACTCAGCCAGCGCCAGCGAGATTTTGGCCGGTGCTCTGAAGGATAATAAGCGCGCAACTGTGATGGGCGGTCAAACTTTTGGCAAAGCTTTGGTGCAGTCGGTGCATTCTTTGGCTGACGGTTCGGGATTGGCGGTGACGATCGCTCACTACTATACTCCTAACGGTACGGATATCAGCCACAAGGGCGTTACTCCCGATGTTAAAGTCGAAGTCACTAACGAACAAAAGCTGAAATTAGCTAACAAACCGACGTTAGTTGCGACTAAGGACGATCCTTGCTACGCGCAGGCGATCGCACTTTTGAAAACTACCGCTTCGTCGGCGCGTCCCGTGGCCGCTAATGAGGTTGTTGTTCCTAAAAAGTAGTTGAAACCGTCAGTCCTTAACAATTAGCTTTAAGATGAAACCCGCACCGGCGGGTTTTGTTTTTGTAGTTGGATTTAGCCTCAGATTGCTAGAAAATGGTTTGTAATAACAGCCAACTATTTAATCCTACTATAATACTAGCCACTAACCAAGCTAAGGCTTTCAGCCAAAATGGATTCACAAACTCTCCCATTAAGTTGCGGTTTGAGGTAAATATTACCAAGGGAATTACTGCAAAGGGTAATTGCAAACTGAGAATCACTTGACTGAAAACCAGTAAATTAGTTGTACTGCCTTCACCAAACAACATAATTGCGATCAAAGCTGGCACAATGGCAATCAGTCGAGTCAGCAACCGCCGCAACCAAGGCCGCAGCCGAAAATTGAGAAACCCTTCCATCACAATCTGTCCTGCAAGAGTTGCAGTCAAGGTTGAATTCTGCCCCGAAGCCAATAAAGCAAAGGCAAAAATTGCACTGGCAGAACCCACACCCAGCACCGGAGAAAGCAGTTTGTAAGCATCTTGAATTTCTGCTACTTCTTGATAGCCGTAAGAGTGAAAAGTTGCAGCCGACAATATCAGAATTGCTGAATTAATAAACAAAGCTATTGACAGCGCTACGGTTGAATCAATTGTGCCAAATTTAATTGCTTCCCATTTTTTATCAGAAGCTTCTTCCCAAGCGCGAGTTTGGACGATCGATGAATGCAAGTAAAGATTGTGGGGCATCACAGTTGCCCCCAAAATACCAACCGCAATATAAAGCATGGCCTGATTTTGCAAAATCTCTAGGCTGGGAACATAACCGAGTAAAAGTCCTCCGGCATCTGGTTTGGCAAAAATTATTTCTGCGATAAAGCAACCGCCAATAATTGCAATAATCGTAATCACCAAAGCTTCGATATAACGAAAGCCTTTCCCTTGTAAAAATAACACCATTATTACATCTAGCGCAGTGATGCACACCCCCCAAACTAAGGGAATGCCAAATAGCAATTGCAGTCCGATCGCACTACCAACAAGTTCCGCTAAATCACAAGCAGAAATAGCAATTTCACAAAGTATCCACAGCAAAAAACTGACTCGCGGACTGAAATAATCTCGACAAGCTTGTGCCAAGTCTCGTCCCGTTGCCACTCCCAAACGCACGCAGAGTGATTGCAGCAAAATTGCCATCAAATTAGATAGCAAAATCACACTTAATAGCGCATAGCCAAACTTTGCTCCTCCCGCTAAGTCAGTCGCCCAGTTTCCGGGATCCATATAACCGACAGAAACCAAATATCCAGGCCCTGCGTAGGCCAGCATTTTACGCCAGAAACCTTTGCTGTTGGGAACGGGGATGCTGCGGTGGACTTCAGGCAAGCTGGGCCTATTTTCCGAGTCAGTCATTGGTTGTACCGTTCAACACTTTTCATATTCTTTTCATAATATGACAAGTTTAGCGGAATTTGATCAGTCGTATGGATCAAATTCCGGCGGAGTCACCGTATATTTTTGGGGTTGAACCGAGGTTCGCGCGATCGACTATGATGAGGTCGATCGCCAAAAAGCACTCTTATGTGCGAAGACTCTATTTCAAAACTCTAGTCGCATTGAAAATAGCTGCTAAAGCCACCCCAACATCGGCAAAAACTGCTTCCCACATTGTCGCTAAACCAAAAGCAGCCAAAGCAATAAATATGCCTTTGACTAACATGGCAAAAATGATATTTTGCCAAACAATATTGTGAGTTTTCCGGGCAATTTGGATGGCTTCGGCCACCTTAGACGGTGCATCTGCCATAATCACAACATCGGCAGTTTCGATCGCCGCATCGGAGCCCAAACCCCCCATCGCTATGCCAACATCAGCTCTAGCAAGCACTGGTGCATCATTAATTCCGTCCCCGACAAAAACAATTTTGTCGCCTTTTTTAGATTCGCCGATCAGTTTTTCGATCGCCTCGACTTTTCCTTCGGGTAATAACTCGGCTAAATAGGAATCTAAACCGAGCTTTTTAGCAACACTATCGGCTACAGCTTGATTATCTCCTGTGAGCATCACGATTCGCTCAACACCCAGTTTCTTGAGGTCGCGAATAGCCTGTACTGCGTCTTCCTTAAGCTCGTCAGCAATCAAAATATACCCAGCGTAGCGGTTGTCTACCGCTAAATGCACTACTGTACCTTCAGCATTGCAGACATCGTGAGCAATTTTTTCTCGGTGCAGCAAACGGTCATTTCCCGCCAGCACAATTTGATTATTTAATTTTGCTCGGATGCCGTGCCCCGCTATTTCTTCATAACCTTTCACATCCGATGAATCTATCTTTCCGCCGTAAGCTTCCAGAATAGATTTCGCGACTGGGTGATTGGATTTAGATTCTACTTTAGCCGCTATTGCCATTAACTCTGTTTGGGAAAAACCATTCTGAGGCACAATTTGGGCTACTTTAAAAACTCCTTTTGTCAGAGTTCCTGTTTTGTCCAAAACAACTGTCTTGACTGCTGTCAGGGTATCTAGAAAAGTCGAGCCTTTAACCAAAATACCGCCCTTGGCTGCACCGCCAATTCCCCCAAAGTATCCCAGAGGAATGCTAATTACCAACCCGCAAGGACAGGAAATAACTAACAAGACAAGGGCGCGGTAAACCCATAAAAATCTGTCTGCATTAGTTGCTTCTGAAATGAACAAAGGCGGAATTAAAGCCACTGCTAGCGATGCAAATACTACAAAAGGCGTGTAGTAACTGGCAAATTTGGTGATAAATTTCTCAGTTTCAGCTTTTTTGCTTCTGGCATTTTCTACTAATTCCAGAATTCTGGAGATTGAAGATTCACCGAAGAGTTTGGTAACTTGGACGGTGAGAACTCCTGTCTGGTTAATTGTTCCTGCTAAAACTGTTTCTCCAGCTTTCACGGTTCGAGGTACTGATTCTCCAGTTAGTGCAGATGTGTCAATCTGAGAGTTGCCGTCGATAATTTCACCGTCTAAGGGAATTTTTTCTCCCGGTTTGACAAGGATGATATCGCCGACGGCTACGGTTTCTGGCGAAACTTTTTTGATGTCGCCATTTGCTTTGAGGTTGGCGCTGTCTGGGCGAATTTTTAAAAGCGATTTGATCGATTGACGCGATCGCCCAACGGCAAATTCTTGAAAAAGTTCTCCGATTTTGAAAAACAACATCACCCCCACTGCTTCAGGGAGTTTGTGAATAGCGACAGCGCCGAGTGTTGCTACAGTCATTAAGAAATTTTCATCAAACACTCGACCTCGCAGAATGTTGCGACCCGCACTTGTTAAAACATTCCATCCGCTTAAAAGATAGGCTGGGATGAAAACCAGATATTCACCTATAGAATAGGGCGTGTTGTGCAGTTTTTCTTCAAAAATTAAACCGCCCACAAATAGTACAACAACCAATATCACAGGAATCAATTCTTGATTCAGGTTAAAATCTCCGTGGCCGTGGTCGTGGTCATGGCCGTGGCCGTGGTCGTCGTGGTTATGATTCTCATGGCTGTGTTCGTGGTGGTCGTCCTCATGACTGCAACTACAGCAGCCGGAATAGCTCGATTTTGCTTTTTGCATATGGTTTTTCCTGCGTTTATCCCAATACCTGATAGTATGAATATATATTCATATTATAGAGTTAAAAATAAAATATACTAGATTTTGAGTTAAAATTCTAGTATATTTTAGAAAAATATTGTTAAGTTGGTAGCGAACGTTACTAGGGATTAAGAGTAATAACTATTCTCTGTTTCCGATTGAGAGAGAGAATGATTATCCATAGTCGTTAGTGATTAACTAATTAAGCCGCCGGATAAATTCTAAAGGCAAACCATCAGTATCGGCAATAAAAGCTACTTCGTAAACATTTGGCCCGATCACCTGTTGAGTCGGTTCTAATAAAACTTTCAAAGCTTGAAACTGGTTTGGTTGGTATGAAGCAGCTTCATCAAACCGAGCTTTCAGAGACTGCAACCAGCTAGGTAAGTCTGTTGTCGCTTCAGTTAAATCGAAAGATAAATGATAATATCCAACATAATGCTCGTCTCCGAAAGCATCCGGTGCGGGTTTTGGTTCCGGGATTTGAATTAGTTCGATGCGTCCGTTGAGACCTTCCATCCAACAGGCTAGGGTATAACCTCTGGTAAAGCGATCGCTCACCTGCCCAGAGCGATACAGTCATTGCGAGGAAAGACATCGGAGATTCCTATGGGCCAGATCCTGTGGGCGGTATATTGCTAGATCAAACGATCGAACTGGCGAAACAGTATAAATAGGGAATAGGCGAGCCCAGCAAATAGCATAAGATTTATGTATACTTGCTATAGGAACCAGCCTATACACAATCAGGTATTCATTTTAAATTTCAAGAATTATGTCTTCTCAACATGAGTGGCTACCTCAACCAATTCACAACGACCTATCCAGTCGAGCCGGGGTCTTGCAGTCATCGCTAACCTGGCATCAGACCACTTTTACGGGCATCTGGTTTGGTGCCTTCGAGTCTGACGATAACGTTCAAGATCATCCCGTCACCATGCTGACTCGCTTCGATCCGGGTGGCTTTTTCCCGCTACACGGACACCCGGGTGGAGAAGAAATTTTGGTACTTGAGGGTAACTTCGCCGATGAAACCGGTGTGTATCCTCCAGGATCTTATATGCTCAATCCCGAAGGGTTTATCCATCGTCCTTATAGCGATGAAGGTTGCCTGACATTTGTTAAATTACGGCAACATGGTGGAACCACTCGCCAGCGGGTGAAAACGAATATTTACGACTTGTCCTGGCAGCCCGGTGCTATTCCCCAAATTGAAGTAAAGCCACTTTATGAGCAAGAGGGTTTTTATGAAAAAGTTTGGGTGGAACGCTGGCAACCAGGCACGGCTTTGTGGAACGTAGTTGAATCTGAGGTGAAAGAAATCTTTGTCATCGAAGGGTCTTGGAGTGATGAGTTACGAGATTTCCCAACTGGTAGTTGGCTGCGGTATTCACCCAATTCTCCCTATAGTCCGTCGTCGGCCACCGGTTGTCTGGTTTATGTTAAGACTTATCCTTTAGATGCAAGGCGATTTATTGTTGGGAAAGACTTCCGACACCCTTTTGAGACAACAGAGTCTTGTGGCTAAGGATTAGCGGTAGGAAGTGAAATGACTACTAACTACTGACCTCATTAGCCATTCATGCGCCGGATAAACTCTAAGGGCAAACCATCAGTATCGGCAATAAAAGCTACTTCGTAAACATTTGACCCGATCGCCTGTTGAGTCGGTTCTAATAAAACTTTCAAAGGTTGAACCTGATTGGGTTGGTATGAAGCAGCTTCCTCAAACCGCTCTTTCAGAGACTGCAACCAGCTAGGTAAGTCTGTTGTCGCTTCAGTTAAATCGAAAGATAAATGATAATATCCAACATAATGCTCGTCTCCGAAAGCATCCGGTGCGGGTTTTGGTTCGGGGATTTGAATTAGTTCGATGCGTCCGTTGAGACCTTCCATCCAACAGGCTAGGGTATAACCTGTGGTAAAGCGATCGCTCACAGTAAATCCCAACTGTTCGTAAAAGGCGATCGCCCGGTGAATGTTAGCAGTGCGAATCGAGGCGTGGTGCATTCGATTTTAGATTTTAGATTTTAGATTTTAGATTGGGGAATTGGGCATTGGGCATTGGGCATTGGGCATTGGGCATTGGGCATTGGGCATTAGGCATTAGGAATAGGAACTAACTAATGACTAATAACTAATAACTAATGACTAATGACTACTGACTAATAACTATTCAAACAACCGAAAATAGGGATATCTAATCGGAACTCCCGGCTCTTTTTCCAAATCAAAATTAATCACTTCCCAGCAAGGGTCCTCTTGGGGATCGGGGCTAAAATCCACAGGCAAACCGTACAGCCTCGGCCGCGGCGAGTCCGACTGACCGCGCCAAGGCGTGCTGCGTTCCAAATAAGCGCTGATTAAGTCCCGATAGCGTTGAGCAACGATCACGCGAGTTGCTCGATAGCCTTGAGTATAGAGTCGATCGAGCGCTTCGTGAATTTCAAACCGAATCCCGTCCGGGTGCGTGTGCTGGCGATACCATTCATTCTCCCAGCGGCGCCAGTGCCGCCCAGACTGAAGGTGAACCAGTTCCCCCGTTTTTGGATCTGCCTCAAATGCCCCGTGACGCGGACACAAATAGGTATCCGTGAGCGTTAGAGCCGGAATTGTTTGGCGACAGTGGGGACACTGAATTTCCGGGCCAAACATCGGGTATTGCAAGGCAACTTCAATCATTTATTTGCGTCCCAGCATATTTTCTCTGCAAAAGTGGTTAGAGTCGATAGGGGCATTTCTACCCCTACCTCTCCTTCAGAACGGAACGTGAAACTTTCGCTTCATTCCGCTCC
>NZ_JAUBPT010000346.1:0-1556 GCF_036700905.1 Microcoleus sp. S13_C3
CTATTTGGTATTTTATCCATCATTACAACTATGTTTTGAGCCAATAAATATCTAATCACTACATATTTATTACTACCAATCTTTCTATATAGTTTGTCAGACCAGTCTCATTTCCTACTGCCTTGTATATTTTTGGAGGAAAAACTGTGACCTAGGCCCTCCAAAAGTCTGTATAACTTACGGGACATTGACTCTAGAACGGGTGGCAGAGAATCCCATAATCCTTGAGCGCCAGCTTCATCTTTTTTGCCAATATATACTCCTACAATTTCTTTGGTTGAGGCCTCAATTGCCAGCTCTTTCCACTGCTTGTTATCCTTATTGCCCACAAATGACCACATTTCATCACATTGAATTGTTAGCTTCCCTTTCTTTTTTGACTTCACTTATACTTCTCTTTTTACAGCTCCTAATTTTTTATTAACATAGTATTGCAACCACCGTTCCGAAACCCCAGTCGCCCTCACAATCCCAGCCAGAGATATCTTTTCTAATAAAAGTCTATCTATCAACTCTTTTGTTGCTGATGAAATCGGTTGATGTCTGGGAGTCATAACGAATTGTCTTCGACAATCTCGACATTTAAAATTTTGCTAATCGCTAGCGAGTGCGACCCTTTTTCAATATGTATTCAGAGTTACACTTGGGACAGTTCATAAGCTAAAATTTAAGGTAGGTTAAAAGAATAAAATTATAACACATTTTCCTTGCTAAGCTGTTCTGCATTTAAATTGTATATTTCGATCCCTGATTAAAAATCGTCAAATCCTCTCCCCCGATCCCCATCGGAGCCTCTCCCTCTCTCATACCATAGGCAATCTAGATGCAACACAGCTTATGCAGGACTACCGCTGGGGCAATCCGCAGTCTTTGGGGCATTGAAAATAGCTTACATTGGACATTAGATGTTAGATTTTCGCTCAGACAAGAGTCGCATTCGCAAAGATCATTCTCCCGACAATTTTGCACTTCAATCGGAGGCTAGCCATAAATTTACGGAAACAATAAAAAACTTCTAAACAAAGTCTAAAAATGCAACGCTATCGAGCGGGAATGGATAATAATTATTTAGTTCAAATTTTAAACTCTGCCAGCTAACGCTCAAAATCTAACACCCATCTATTGTGAAAATTATCCGGGTTTAAAAACTTTATATAGCAATCCTCGCATCAGTTTCAATAACTGGTTAACTTCCAAGCTCTGCCTGGGAACCGATGTAAGCGAGGCTCTGCCTCGGCCCAGACTATGGAGGCAGAGCCTCCGGATAGGCGTTACCAGGCTCTGCCTTGTAACGAGTATAATCATTTAGGATTGCTATAAATGCTTAAATTTTTGATTTAATCTGCTTAATTGGGGTTAAATTTAATAATTTCAAGAAGGTTTTTTTAGTTATTTGCTAATGTACAAATCCACATTTTCGTCAAATTAATTTAGATGCGTTTACCCTGCTCTCGCAACTATGCTAATTTACTGCCTTGCTGGTCGATGCGAGGCTCGATTGTTGAAGAGTTTCGGTTGTCGGAAGCAACAGCAGGAGCGCTTTCTTTGAGGTTGCA
>NZ_JAUBPT010000039.1:0-2889 GCF_036700905.1 Microcoleus sp. S13_C3
TTTGATTGTGTGAGTTATAAAATTATCCTATGTATTCAATTACTGTAATTAAACTTCACTACATATTTATTACTACCTTATTTCGCAATCGTGTTTTATCCAAAACTCGCATTTGATGGCACAAGGCAACGGAATCTTGAGTCAATCCTCCCTCACCGCTGAGAATGAAAACAGATGAAGGGAGAGAGGCACGGCGCAGATTAGTTGTTAGAGGAATACTGATAACAGTAGTCGTGTATCTCGCAATAGTATCGTTCTGGAAAATAATTATGGGACGTACACCTGCCTGTTCGGAACCTTGCGTAGGATCGAGGGCTGCAATCCAGATTTCACCCCGTCTGACTGTCATGCCAAATCCTCATGTTTTAGGAGTTCTGCATATTCGCTCATTCCGAGTTCCGCAAGTTGTCGGTCTTCTTCGGCAAATTCGCTGTAGAGTGCAGCTAAGTTAGTTTCATCGATTGCTGGAATAGTAACTAATTTGGCACGAAATTTCAGGAAAGCAATAAATTCAAATACTTGTTTTAGTTGTTCTATATCGAGCTTTTCTAACTCTTGTTGGATTAAATCTTTCATGGCAGTCATTTTTCCGATCGAGTTTTCTATATTATAGCTAGATACTGGAAACGAGGTATATTCCCCCCGCCGTTGCCCCTACAGCTTTAATTTCTCATGCGGTATCCGACGCCGTGTACAGTTTCAATTAAATTCGCGCCGCCAACCGACTCAAGTTTGCGTCGCAGCAAACGCACTTGAGCTGCTACCACATTGCTAAAGCTATCTGCACTCGCCTCCCATAGCTGATTCCGAATTTGGTCAGTGGTGACAATTTGGTTCGGATGTTTCATAAAGTATTCTAGCAGTTGAAATTCTTTGTTTGTCAGCGAAATTATCTGGTTTTTGCCGTGGGTATCGACATGACAAGCAGTGCGATTTCCGCAGTCGAGAACGAGATTCCCTACTTGTAGCTGTTGTGGTTGAATTTGGGGCGATCGTCTTTGCAAAGCCCGCAACCTTGCTAACAGTTCCGCCATCCCGAACGGCTTGACTAAATAATCGTCAGCCCCGGCATCTAGTCCTGCAACTTTATCTTCCATGCGGTCTTTTGCTGTCAGCATCAAAACTGGCAGGGCGCTATGTTTAGCACGCAATCTCCGCAGCAGTTCTAATCCTGACAATCCTGGTAGCAACCAGTCAAAAATAGCGAGGGTGTATTGCGTCCACTGGCTGTCTAAATATTCCCAAGCTTCACTGCCATCTAGGGCCCAATCAACTATATATTTTTCCTGCTTTAAGGTTCGCTCGATCGCTTTCCCTAAATCGGGCTCATCTTCAACTAGCAAAACTCTCATAGCTCTAATTTATAGCGGTAAATCCTTATACATTGTTAGCGATCGGCTGCATCTACCCCAACATCTAACCTCACATACTGAAATGAAATCAGCATGAAATCTTCTGACCGAGACTAATTGGATCGCAACCCCCCGGATTCATTCCAACGCGCAGGCTGACTGACGGGAATAAATCTAAAATCGATTGACTTCGCAGAAAAAGATAACAGTTGACAATGATTGACAACAAGCTGGTAATGTCTTATAATCAACCACGAGTGAATTTTTGAGAAAATTTTTCAATAAGTATGACAGATTTATCCGATCGTCCCGCCATTAGAAAGGCTGGCCGCTGGAGTCGCCGCCAACTGCTACAGCTAGGAATAGCTGGTGCTGGGGTAGCGGGCGGCGCGATCGCACTTCAAAACTTGACTCGCAAACCGACATCAGTTGCGAGAATACCGCCCATGCCCGCAGATGCACTCACCGTCAGCAATATCAACCCGATGCAAATTGCGCGGGATTTTGATTACGGCACCGTGACGCGCGAAAACGGGCGCACGGTACGCGAATTTCGCATGGAAGCTAATACTTCGATCGTCCAACTTAATAGCGCCGTCACTTTCAACACTTGGAATGTCAACAATCGCGTGCCGGGGCCGACATTGAGGGCAACTGAGGGCGATCGTATCCGCGTCATCTTTTCTAACAAAGGCGGACATTCTCACTCGCTGCACTTTCACGGAATTCATACCAGCGAAATGGATGGCGTTAAACCAGTGAGAAACGGTTCGGTATTTATTTATGAATTCGATGCCCAGCCTTACGGAGTGCATCTATATCACTGCCATATTGCTCCTGTAACTCGCCATATCGGTAAAGGACTTTATGGAATGTTCATCATCGATCCGCCCAAACCCCGTCCTCCCGCCGATGAAATCATGTTAATCATGGGAGGATATGACGTAAACGAGGACGAAAAGAACGAAATTTACGCTTTTAACGGCTTGCCCAATTATTACATGAACAACCCGATCTCTATTTACCGAAATCAGCTAATCAGGTTGTACGTTCTCAACATGATTGAGTACGAAGCGGCAGTAACTTTTCACCTGCACGCCAACTTTTTTGACGTATATCGCACGGGAATGACTTTAACTCCCAGTGAAAGAACTGATGTCATCACAATGGGAGTAGCTGAAAGACATATCTTAGAATTTACTTACGGCTACGCTGGAAAATATATGTTTCACCCCCATCAAGATGCGATCGCCGAAGCTGGCTGCATGGGTGTATTTGAAGTCATCACTTAAACCAAATCCTGCTACCAGGGTGCGCCGATTCAAATAAAGTATGAAATTATTTGACAAGCTCGATAGCAAATAGGTAGAATAAATAACTCGCAAATAATTGAGAATCTTTCTTAATAACTTGTGAATCAAAATGCACATAACGTAAAAATTAGCAACAGCCATGTTATCAACATTTCGTTTATTACTCACATCTTGCACCCTTCTTAAGAACAGGCAAGATGCCTGTGCCACAAACAATGACTTTT
>NZ_JAUBPT010000039.1:2989-35645 GCF_036700905.1 Microcoleus sp. S13_C3
CTTGTGGGGTGGGCGTCCCCAAGAACAGGCAAGATGCCTGTGCCACAAACAATGACTTTTCTTGTGGGGTGGGCGTCCCCAAGAACAGGCAAGATGCCTGTGCCACAAACAATGACTTTTCTTGTGGGGTGGGCGTCTCGCCCGCCCGTAGCAGGGTTGTTGCAAATGTTGCAAGATATCGTTTATTACCTACAGCCGCTGCTACAGCCATCCTCGTTGCTCTGACCGGTTGCGTTTCACCCACAGCCAGCAACACCGGCAGCACACCCTCACCCCCTGCTACAGCCAGTCCCGCAGCCACAAGCGGTCACAGCGGGAATCACGGCGGCAAGGGCGGGATTAACATCAATACTGCGCTGCTTTCCGAGTTAGATAAACTCGAAGCCAAGTTAGGAGTACCGGCACTTTCTAACAAAATTCAAGCCAGCCGTCCTTACGGGAAAGTCGAAGAATTGGTCTCAAAAAATGTCATTAGTCAACCCCAATTCGACGAAATTAAAGACATGGTGACTATTGAAGATGTCGTCCTCACAGGTGAAGCCAAAGATGTAGACTTCATGACTAAAATGGGATTGATGAAAGGGCATCTTATCGTAGCCAAAGAACTCTTGGATCAAGGCAAACCAGACCAGGCCGAACCTCACATCGGGCATCCAGTCGAAGAAATTTATGCCGATGTGGAAGATCAGCTAAACGAGCGTAAAATTCCCGAATTTAAGACTACTTTAATTAAATTGCAGGATTTAGTTAAAGCGGGTGCAAAAGACCCGGCTCAAGTGAATGCGGAATTTGACACATCAATGCAAGCAGTTGATGGAGCAATTGCCGCCCTTCCCGAAGCGCAGCGAAAAGATCCGAAATTCGTGCTGCAAGTGATTAACGGCTTGTTGGATACAGCTAATTCCGAATACGGAGCGGCAGTTGCTAACGGCAAAATTTCCGCAATTATTGAATACCAAGATTCGCGGGGTTTTGTGATGTACGCGGAAAACCTGTACAAAGATATCGCCGAACAAGTGGCTAAAACCAGCCCCGAAATTGACAAAGCAATTCTTGCCAACATGACTGAACTGAAGACAAATTGGCCAACTGCGATCGCACCCCCCGCCCCCGTAAAAACAACCGAAGAAGTCACCAAGCTAGTTAAAACTATCGAAAGCGACAGCCAAAAATTGCTCAAACCAGCATCCTAAAAATATTACTCTCATCAACATCGGTAATTGGTAAATAATCTGCCAATTACCTCCCTCATTAACTACTCCCATTCCTACCATAAAAAAATGAATTTTGGCGAAGCATTGCCCACATTTGTAATTACTCTCCGCGAAGGAGTCGAAGCCGCCTTAGTTGTCGGAATTGTTCTAGCTTGCCTCAAAAAATCAGGACAAAGTTATTTAAGTCCTTGGGTTTTCGGCGGTGTTGGAGTTGGACTGATTGCCAGCGCTTTGATAGGTGTACTGTTCGGCTGGACTATTCAAATTTTATCCACATCGAATCAGCCTTTTGCACCGATTATGGAGTCGCTGCTAGAAGGAATATTTGGGCTTGTGGCGATCGCAATGCTGAGCTGGATGCTGATTTGGATGACCAAACAAGCGCGATTTATGAAAGCCGAAGTTGAAGGCGCTGTGAGTGCCGCCTTAACCAAAAATTCTCATGCCGGCTGGGGCGTATTTAGTTTAGTTTTGATTGCCGTTTTACGCGAAGGATTTGAAACCGTTTTGTTTGTCGTCGCCAAGTTTCAACAAGGCATTATTCCAGCCCTCGGCGCTTTGGGAGGAATACTTTCAGCAGCCGGACTTGGTGTCCTGCTGTTTAAATGGGGAGTCAAAATTAATATCCGCCTATTTTTCAAATATATGGGCATTTTATTGCTCTTTATTGTAGCGGGTTTAGTGGTATCTACTTTGGGAATTTTTGACAGCGCGATGAATATTTTATCGCAAACAAACCGCGAATCAGCCGCACTGTGTTTCTATTACGAAAGATTTTCTAAAATCCACTCTTGCATTCTCGGGCCGATGGTCTGGAATACCTCGCAACTGCTCCCCGAAGAAAAGTTTCCCGGTTTGTTGTTGAGTGCGCTATTTGGCTACAGGGATAAGCTCTATGTCGTGCAGGCGATCGCCTATTTAATGTTTTTAGGTACTGTCGGCGGCATCTACTTCCAAAGTTTGGCAGGTCGAGTGTTTTTCCCGTTCAAAAAAAACTCAGGTAACGAAATAAGAAATTAAGTGCGATCGAAACGCGATCGGCTTTTTATTGGAAATGCAGGAGGCAGTTGTTTGTTGCTAATAACTAATGCGCCCATAAGTTAGAGCGCATTAGGAAATCAGCTATTTATTGATTGAAGGTAAAACGACCGTCAACTTTGTCTCCGTTCATATCCGCAGTCACTTTCACGGGGTAAGTTCCTGCATCTTTGCCGGGAAACACCACAGCGTAATGTTTGCCCTCAGCATCATACTTGAGAGCTAGGGTTTGCTGCTTTCCATTCGGCAACTGCACTTGAGCCGTAACTTTGGCGTTAGGAACTGGTTCCTTTTTCTCCCCTTTTTGCACAAAAACATCTAAATGAGTTCCGGTAGCTTCTTTTTCCGGTACAAACTCTAAATAGTAAGCTCCAGACTGCACAACTTGCCCCCCATTAGTTGCTTTTGCAGGAGCAGTGGCGGGAGCAGAAGACGCAGGTTGAGAGGCGACAGGAGGGGATGGTGGACTACTATTTGTATCGCTTGCTTGGTCGCCTTTACTGCAAGCTCCCAAAAACAGTAATCCGACACTACCTAGAACAATTAAATTTGACTTAAGCGATTTCATTGGTTTGACTCCTTGCTGACTGACAATAATTAGAAAATATCACACATTAACTACCTTGCCGTCTTCAATAACTGGCTGAGGTTGTTGAGGTCGTAAAAAATGCCCAAATTGAGCATACAAAGCTGGCAAAACTAACAGAGTCAAGGCAGTAGAAGTAAATAACCCTCCTAAAACTACGACTGACAGGGGTTGCAAAATTTCCTTGCCCGCCCCACCTTCAAAGACTAAAGGTGCTAAACCCAAAGCTGAAGTTAAAGCGGTCATCAGGATGGCGTTGAGCCTTTCCATCGAGCCTTTAATAATTGCTTCCTTAAAAGGCAGTCCTTCAGCAAATTTAGTGTTGTAGTTGTCTACTAAAAGCAAGCCGTTACGGGTAGCAACGCCGAATAATGTGACAAAGCCAACCAGGGAAGCTACAGAGATGATGCTGCCAGTCAAAGCTACGGCAATTACTCCTCCTACTAATCCGATCGGCAAATTAATCATAATCATAGCAGTTGAAGGAATTGACTTGACGGACAAGTACATCAATACTGTAATTACCAAAAAGGCGATCGCACTAAATATCATAATATTTTGCGAAGCTCTTTGTTCTGCTTCAAATTGACCGCCGTACTGGATAAAATAGCCAAAAGGCAACTGCACCTCTCGTTTGACTTTAGCTTGAATTTCATTCACAACCGATCGCAAATCCCTACCTTTAGCATTAGCCGCTGCCACAATCAAGCGAGAAACATTCTCGCGGTTAATCGTATTGGGCCCCGTACCGTATTTAACAGTCGCAACTTGGGCGAGGGGAATCTTGTTGCCGCTTGGAGTATCAACCAACAAATTCTGAATAGTTTCTAGGTTGTTTCTGGCTTCAGGCTGCAACCAAACAACTAAATCAAAAGTTTGCTGCACTTCCAAAACTTGAGAAACAACTTTGCCGTTTAAAGCTGTCTCAATTATTTCAGAAAGCTCTCCGATTTTCAAACCGTATCTACCCGCAGCTTGACGGTTAAACTTAATTTGAATTTGTGGCACTGGCACCTGCGGTTCGAGTTGCAAATCCACAATTCCCTCAACTGTTTTCATTTGCTCTTCAACTTTGGCACCGATGCTACGAAGTTGATCCAAATCCGGGCCAAAGATTTTGACAGCAATCTGACTCCTGACACCCGATAAAACCTCATCCATCCGGTGAGAAATAAAACCGCCGATATTTGGTGCAACTCCCGGCAATTTACCAAACTCCTGCCGCAGCGCTTCCAAAGTTTTCGGCCTGTTTTTCATGCCCTCCTCGCTTAAACCAATATCAATGTGAGCCAAATTGACTCCCGCAGCATCCGCATCTCCCGGAGCCCTGCCCGATCGCACTTGCACATATTGAAACCTGGTATCATCCTTAAGTGCATCTTCAATAGCAAAAGCCGCGCTATCTGTTGTCTCCAAAGACACCCCCGGATAAAGCATAATAGTATTCACCAAAGTTTGCTCCTGAAACTCTGGCAAAAACACCCGCCCAAAAGATGGCAAAATAATTAATGCAGCCACCATGCTAGCAGCAGCTAAAGCTAAAATAATCCCCGAATAGCGCATTGACAAATTTATCGAAAAATGATATATGCGCTTGCAAAATCTCGGCAACCAAGGTTCTCGTGAACTCATGCGTTTGGTAGGCAACAAGATAGCACAAAGGGCCGGAGATATTAACAGCGATTCCAGACTAGAAATCACAACAACTACCAAATAAGTAATCCCCATCGGCGTAAAAATTCGACCTTCTACACCGGGCAAAGTAAAAATAGGAGAAAACACCACAATACCAATAACAGTCGCTCCAATTAACGAATCGCGCACCTCCTGACTGCCATCAAAAATCACATCCATCACCGGGCGAGGATGAAGAGAAGACGTATTTTCTCTCAAGTTGCGGTAGGTATTTTCGGCATAGACGATCGCATCGTCGATCGCAGTGCCGATCGCCACCGACAAACCCCCCAGAGTCATCGTATTCAGCCCCAGCCCCAGCCAATACATCGCCAGCAGCCCGAACAGCCAAGTTAGGAAAAAATCGAGCAAAACAACCGTCAGAGTCCGCCAATTCATCAAAAACGGGATGAGAATCAGGGTGACTATGATACTACCTTCAACTAAAGCCGATCGCACATTCTCAACCGAGGAATTAATATATTCTTCCTGGCGGAAAGTCACAGTAACTTTAATATCTTTGGGCAGAGCTTGCTGCACCTCAGCCATTGCTGCCTCAACCGCTTTAGTTACCGTCGGAGTATCAGCAACTGGCTGCCTGTTTACCATCACAATCACAGCTTTTTTGCCGTTAAAACTGCCATCGCCCCGCTTGATTGCAGCACCAATCTTGACCTCAGCCACATCACTAATTCTGACGGGTGTGCCGTGGCGAGAGTCGATCGCCGATTGCTGCAAATCTTCCAGAGACTCAATCCGCCCCACCCCCCGGATTAAAGTTTCTCGATCCGGCGTAATTAAATACCCCCCCGGCGCGTTAACATTCGCAGCCGCAGCCGCTTCAGCTACTTGCTGCAACGACACATTAAAAGCTTTCAACTTGGCAGGTTCTACTAATACTTGATACTGCCTTTCTTCGCCGCCGTAAGCCACCACTTGAGCAACGCCTGTCACTGCCAAAAGGCGATTTGTGACTTGCCAATCAACCAGACGGCGCACTTCCATCAAAGGAGTAGTTTCCGAGGTAAAAGCATAGGTAATAACAGTCCCGACAGGAGAAGTTGTGGGAGAAATTTGCGGTGTTTCTACCCCAGCCGGGAGTTTGCTTTGAGCTTGCTGCAACCGTTCTGTTATCAACTGCCGCGCTTGATAAATTTCAGTTCCCCAATCAAAGATTACCTTAACCGAACAAAGGCCCACAGCGGAAGACGATCGGACTGCTGTCACCCCCGGAGTTCCATTAATCGCACTTTCTATTGGCAGTGTTACCAAAGACTCGATTTCTTCCGGCGCGAGCCCCGGTGCTTCCGTCTGAATTTCGACTTGCGGGGGTGCAAAAGGAGGGAAGACATCAAGGGACATTTTGGGGATGATATACAATGTCCACAGACTAACAATAATGGTGGCGACAACGACTAGCCAGCGGCGGTTAATTACCCATCTCAGAATAGTGCTGAACATTTTATAATTTTATAGAGGTGATGACTACCAGCCACCGTTGGGCGATCGACTATTTAACAATAAAATTTAGCAGATATTAAAGGCTCCGGCTGCCGTAGCTTTTCCCCCGATTCCTTGGCTGAACAGTGTTAAATAGCCATTCTATTTAGCTTGACACCCAAAAATGAAATTAGGATGAAATCTTTTAACTTCCAACCCGGATTCATAAGTCATGTAAAATCTAAAATCTGAAATCTAAAATCTAAAATGATATAACCTGTCTTGCTATTTTTGACAAGGCAGCTTACAACAATACTCACATCTTGCACCATTCTCCATTACTTGTTTAGGAACAGGCAAGATGCCTGTTCCACAAGAAAAGTCATTCTTTGTGGAACGGGCATCTTGCCCGTTCTTGACAATGGTGCAAGATATCAGAATAGTTATTATGCAAGCACCAAAACACTACTCACAAACTCTAGAAAGCATTGGCGAAATAGACTACAATCCTGTACCACCAAAGCGATCAGAACGGGCGATCGTGCGCGCTCAGTTCAAAGGGCGTAAAAAACCTATGCCGTATATTTTCGATGAAGAACGATCGTAGAGCCTTTCTGGGTGCAGGTAAATTAATCAACTATTTTGCAAAATTGCGATGCACCCTTTTGACTTACTTCAAAAAGATGAACTTGCCATTATTTCCATCTACATCCATCTTGATTTGAGCAATGTAAAACTGGCTCTGTAGAACTTCACCTTCAGGGGTAAAGGCAATTTGACCGAGAGGGGTATTGTACTTTCCAGCTAGGATTTGCTGATTCAGCTTTGTGCGTAACTCTGCCAATGACAACGCGCTGAGTTTAGTTTTACTATCCAAAGCTTTCAAGGCTTCCACGAATACTTGTACGGCAGTGAAGGCTTGAGCACTAAACTGCGGTGGTTCCTTCTTGTTTTGCTTTACATAAGCATCGCGGAAGGCAGCATTGATTTCGCCGGGGGCTTGGGGACTATAGGCTTGAGCAATGATAATACCATCGCAGAGTGCTTGACACACCGAGAAGATATTAGACGTGTTCAAACCATTGCCGCCAACGATGGTACCTTGATAACCCAGTTCCCGCAGTTGCCGGATCGAGTTACCTCCATCCGCTGCCAATCCTGAAATAACAACTAAGTCGGGTTGGAGAGCGAGTGCATTACCAATTTGAGCTTGGAAGTCCGTGTCAGTAGTTTGGAACTTTTGGACGGTGACGATATCCAGCCCTTGGTTTTTAATCGCTTGCTGGAAAATTTCTGTCTCCGATGTCGTGAAAGCGTCATTTTGAGCATAAAAGACAGCGACTTTTTTAATCTTAGGATTAAGCTTAAGCGCTGCCTTTACTGCATTGGGAGCTACAAGCGAAATAGGTGCAGAGACACGCGCAATATACTCACCAATCTCAGGAATCCCTTTGGCAGTATTCGATGCGCCCATGACTGGCACTTTTGCTCGTTCTGCGATTGGATTGGCACTAAATGCCTGCTGAGAAGACGATGGCCCAACAATGCCAACCACTCGATCTTGATTAATTAGAGTTTGGAAGGCGTTGATGGCTCCTGCTTCATCTCCTCCAGTGTCTTGAAACACCATTTTAATAGGAGTACCATTAACACCTCCTCTGTCGTTGAAATATTTCTCAGCAATTTTGGCACCAGCCACGGATTCCTGAGCTAAAAGAGCATAGTTGCTGGTTTGCGAGAATGCTGCTCCAATTGGAAGGGCAGTGGCTGGTGTATTGCTCGGAGTATTAGTGGTGGTGGTGGTAGGTTGATTGGTTTGACTGCAAGCAACAACCAGTACAAAAGTGATGAACGAGGTGAGAATGTGAGTAAAGATACTTTTCTTAAACATCTTAGGACTTCCGCAGTAAGTATGTGCAACTACAATAGTCCTGAACATTTAGTTAGGTAATTGGTAATTGGTAATTCTATCTTACTCCGAACTTTCGCCAACTGGGATAAGGCGAAACTAGCCAGCGGCGGTTAATTACTCATCTAAGAATAGTGCTGAACATTTAATAATTTGGGAATTGGGAATTGGGCATTGGGCATTGGGCATTGGGAATTGGGAATTGGGCATTGGGCATTGGGCATTGATAAAAACAGCTATCCGTCTATCCGTGACTTCCGTGTCGTGCTGTTACTTTAAACTCTTGACCGAAAGCATCCAGGATACAAGCCCCCGGATTCATTCCGAAAGCAGACTCAGAAACCAGAAATAAAAAACCTGTATCCGATGAAACTTGCCCCCCGACTTTATCTCGCGCAAGTCAATGCTTCAATTCTAAAATCTAAAATCTAAAATCTAAAATCGATTGACTTCTGTCTCTGCATTTTTAACGTGATGGTTGTTATTGTGTAACAGCAATTCATCGTCCCAGGTCGATGTTGAGGGGGAAAAACCATTATTTGCAGCATTGTTTCCAGAATCCGCTGCTATTGCTGGCAATTTGCGCCGATTTCCCCACAACACGCCGGCTGTGAAAGTCAGGGATGCGATCGCAACTCCTCCCCCTATTGCCGCCCACCATAAAGACACGGGTAAATTATTAAAATTAACCTCTGTTGCCTTGGGAGTTGCGTCTTTCTTTGCCTCGTCTTTTGATGGCTTGCTGGGTCCCCGCAAAGATTGTGCGTAAAGTTGAGGTGCTCGCTGCGTTACTATCAAATCTCCCTCGAATAAACCCCTCTTCACTTCAACTAAATCTCCGGCCGTTTGACCGAGTTCAATTTCAACCGCTTGATAAGCATTACCATTTTGGACGTAAACGGTTTTTTTCCCGCTAACATCCACTACCGCCGCACTCGGAATTGCTAAAATATTTGTGGCAGTTTTGTCTGTTGAAATCTCCAACTCCGCAAACAGTCCTGGCTTTAATTCGCCGTTAATATTATCTAGTTCTGCTTTCACCGGCACCACCCGCGTTTCTCCTGACACGGATGACCCAATTAAGGCGATTTTTCCCTTGAAAGTGCGATCGGGTAAATTAGCGACTTTTACCCTGACTTCCTGACCCTGTTTTACTTGATTCAGGTCTTTTTCGTAAATATTGGCTGTGGCAAAAACGCGGCTGTCATTTAACAGACTCATCAACGGTTTTTCAGCGTTTACTGACTCTCCTGGGGTGATTTCGCGATCGGCTACAGTCCCCGAAATCGGAGCAACTACGGTAACGAGTCCTCGATCGTTGGCAACCGTTCCTAATTGTTGCAGTCGCGCTTGATAGGCTGCGTCAGCCAAGCGAATGCGCGATTGAGCGACTTCGACGGCAGTTTTGCCGCGTTTGAGTTGGTTCTCGGCTTCTAGGACTTCCCGGCGGCTCTGAGCTCTGGTAAGTTGAGCTTTTGCTTCTGCTACTCCGCCTTGAGATTCCCGCAATTCCCGCATGGGCAGGTCTACTTCGGCTTGTTTAATTTCGGTTTGGGCTTTGATAACTTCAGGACGGCTTTTTGCCTTAGCAAGAGCAGCTTTTGCTTCTGCGAAGTGGGCTTGCGATTCCAGCATTGTGCGCCGCGCGATCGCCCCAGATGCCACTAATTCTTTGTCGCGATCGAACTGTTCTTTAGCAATAGTTAATTCTGTTTCTGCCCGCGCTATTTCGGCTTGCGCTATTTCAACTTGACGCTGATAGTTTTCTTTAGCGGCTTGCACCACGGAACGATTATTTACTAATTCTTGTTCTCGCTGGTACTGCTTAGTTACCGCTGTTAATTGGGTTTGGGCTTGGGCGATTTCGGCGGCGGATATTTGACTTTGGCGATCGTAATTTTCTCGTGCCAGTTTGAGATCGCCTTCCGCTTGCTGCAAATCTGCCTCCGCTTCGGCACGTTTCGAGAGAGATTCAACCCGCAATTGTCCTAATTCTGAACTCGATAAAACCGCAAGCGGTTGACCTTTTGATACTTTGTCCCCAGGCTTAACCAGTAACTCTACTACTTTGCCAGCAACAGGAGCCGTTACTTCGACTTTTTGGTTGGGCAAAGTTTCAATTTGTCCAGTGGTTTTAATGCCGATATCTAGTCGCTGGCGGGCGGCTGGGGAGATTTTAATTCCTAACCGTTTTGCTGTTTCGGCATCCACAGAAATAGCAGCAGGAGTTTGAGGTGTTTCGCTGCTTTGGTGAAATTCATTTCCGTGGCCAGCGTGGGCAAAAACAGCGGCGGGAGAACTTAGCAAAATTAGGCTGAACAAAATTCCCGAAAAGCTGCTAATAATTGCCGGACATTGAGCATATTTGTGGAATATCATCGTTGGCATTGTCCTTGAAATCAGGTTGAGTGCCACAGGTTTAGCGGTTGGTATTTTGCCAAGGTAAGTAAGTGATACCCATTAAGTAAACTTACTTATTAGCATTTTCCAAGAAGCGACCGCTAAGCAATGACCGAGAGCTAGAAATGCTCTACTCAACCTAGTATTTCACGGTCAAATGAAATTAGGATGAAATTTCGCCTCAGCAGCCCAGATACCCACCGGCTGCTAAAATACCCATATAAGTTGCGCCTAATGACAAGCGATTTGGCTGTAGATTTTTTGCCGGTTTTTTTATCTCTGCTGGCGCTGCAATTTCGTTGGTCAATGCGCTCACTAGCTCATCTACGGCTGCATTTGATTTATAAGTGGTGTTTAATTCCAAGGTATTCAATATCATAAACTACCCTCTCTATCTATCTAGCTTTTTGCTGACCTATCTACTACTTTAGAGGTATGGCTGAGCAATTGTCTACAGTATTCTTACGTAACTTTCTACTACTTTAGAGCTAGGGCGGCTCAATTATCTACAGTCTGTGTAGGTACTCTCAGGAAACTGAGGTGGAGTCAGACCAATGCTGACAGCCACAGTCAAGCTACATTACTTTGTCTACCAAGGTTGTCGCCACTTTTTCATTTGCTCAATTTCTTGCTTTTGTGAACCAAGTATTTTCTTAACTATCGAGCTACTGTGATTAAGGTCACTCATTTTCGTGATTGTGGTCACGTTTTGTTGAGGTGAGCTAAATTAGTTTTTGTACCAAGCTTGCCGCCACTGTTTCATTTGCTCAATTTCTTGCTTTTGCGAAGTCAGAATTTCTTGAGACAATTTCTTCATTTCCGGGCGTTTTGACTTCTTCAAAGCATCTTGGGCCATCACTAAAGCTCCTTCGTGGTGAGGAATCATCGCATTGATAAATCGCAAGTCAAATTGGTCGTCAGCCGCCCCTAAATCCATGCTCATCATCATGTTTTGCATTTGTTCGGGAGTCATGGCCATCATGTGACCCATTGGAGCGTGATAAGCCATCGGCGTACTGCTGGCTTTGGGATACCAAGTTTTTCGCCACTCTTTCATTTGATTTATTTCGCGGTTTTGAGCAGCAATAATGTTATTTGCAAGCTTTTTCATTTCGGGGCGTTTTGATTTGTTAAGCACATCTTTTGCCATGTTTACAGCACCTTGATGGTGTACTGTCATCCCATCAATAAACCGCAAATCGTAGTCGGCATCAGCAGGGCCTAAATCCATTGACATATTGTGATTCATGCCAGGATTCATGCCAGGATTCATGCCAGGATTCATGCCAGGATTCATGCCACCGCCTTGTACCACGTCTTGCTTGTTGTTTGCTTCGGTTGCAGCCGTAACATTTGGGGCGGGAGTTTCACTGGAAGGGGCTTTGGAACAAGCTGCAAGCACTCCACTGGTTAAAGCGGCTGTGGCGGTCAACATCAGCGCTGTAAAGCCTGTTTTTAATGAAATTGGTTTCATAGAGCTTATATCCTTAAAACGGCTATTTATCTTCAGCTTTCCACATATAAATGAAATTAGGATGAAATTTTTGCTGCGAACTTGTAAAGAATTATTGCTCTGCAGTCGATCGCACTCAAATTTAAGATTTACACAACTCACAACCTAATTATGTAGGGTGCACAGTGCGCGCCTTACCCCTATGGGTAGCGTGTCAAACCAGTTTTTTCATAATTCCTGATTTATTTTGCAATTCCCCTTGACTCTCCTGTGGACTGGAGACTTTACAATGGAGTTAATTCATTGATTGAGCAGAGTAGTTTCTGCTGAGGTTCAAATTATGACTTTACAGCTAAAAGTGCCTAAGATGGCTTGTTCTGCTTGTGCGACTACAATCACAAAAGCAGTCCAAGCCATTGACTCAGCCTCAACCGTTGAGGCGGATCTCAAGACAAAATTGGTCACGATTCAAACCGCTAAGTCAGAAAGTGAAGTTAGGAAAGCGATCGCATCGGCGGGCTATCCAACAAGTCAATTTTAGATTTTAGATTTTAGATTTTAGATTTACTTGCAGCTTTGAATCTGGGAGATTTAACAAGAGTCTAAAATTTTTGATTCTCCACGACAGGAGTACGTCGCACGTTATCCGTTTTTAGGCGAGGTCAATCGATTTTAGATTTTAGATTTTAGATTTTAGATTGAAGCATTGACTTGCGCGAGATAAATTCGGGAGGCAAGTTTCATCGGATACACGTTTTTTATTTCTGGGTCCTGAGTGTGCGAAGGAATGAATCCGGGGGCTTGTATCCTGGGTGCTTTCGGTCCTTTGAAGACATAAGGTAACTTTATAATTTAGGAGGGCATCTATGGACAATCTCACACTTAAATTGCGGGGCATGAGTTGTGCTTCTTGTGCTTCCTCTATCGAACAAGCAATTCAATCTGTTCCCGGCGTAATTGAGTGTCATGTCAATTTTGGGATGGAACAAGCAACCATCCAATACGACTCCAAGCAAACCAACTTAGAAACAATTCAATCTGCTGTTGATGATGCGGGATACCAAGCTTTGCCGCTTCAAGAAATGGCGGCGACAGAGGATGATTCCGAACAAGCCGATCGCAAATCTGAATCTCAAACCTTGCAGCGGAAACTCTGGACAGCAGGTATCATCAGCATCCTGCTAGTTGTGGGCGCTATTCCAGCGATGACCGGCTTGCACCTGCCATTTATTCCCGCGTGGCTGCACAATTATTGGCTGCAATTAGTCCTGACATCACCCGTACAATTTTGGTGCGGCAAATCGTTTTATGTGGGAGCTTGGAAATCCCTAAAACGGCGTGTAGCAACAATGGATACCCTGATTGCCTTGGGTACAAGTGCTGCTTACTTTTATTCTGTATTTGTGACATTTTTCCCAGGTTTATTCACAGCCAAAGGTTTAAATCATGGCGTTTACTACGAAGTTGCTGCCAGCGTTATCGCCTTAATTTTGTTGGGGAAAACCCTAGAAAATCGGGCGAAGGGAGAGACTTCCGAAGCCATTCGCAAACTCATGGGTTTGCAAGCAAAAACTGCTCGGATAATTCGCAACGGGGAAGAGTTGGAAGTGCCGATCGCCCAAGTGGAAATTGGCGATGTCGTGCAGGTGCGGCCGGGAGAGCAAATCCCCGTAGATGGAGAGGTAATTGAGGGTGCTTCGACGGTAGACGAAGCAATGGTTACGGGAGAAAGTTTGCCTGTCAAAAAGCACCTTGGCGACGAAGTTATCGGAGCCACAATTAACAAAACTGGCAGTTTCAAGTTTCGGGCGACAAGAGTTGGCAAAGATACATTTTTAGCTCAAATTGTCAAGATGGTGCAGGACGCACAGGGTTCAAAAGCACCAATCCAAAAGTTAGCAGACCAAGTGACTGGTTGGTTTGTTCCTGTAGTAATTGCCGTCGCTTTAGCTACTTTTATTATCTGGTTTAACGCGACTGGAAATATCACTTTAGCAACCGTAACAATGGTGGAAGTGCTGATTATTGCCTGTCCCTGTGCTTTGGGTTTGGCGACTCCGACTGCTGTGATGGTGGGAACTGGGAAAGGTGCAGAAAATGGGATTTTAATTAAAGGAGCCGAAAGTTTAGAATTGGCTCACCAAATCGAAATTATCGTGTTAGATAAAACGGGAACTCTCACAGAAGGCAAGCCGACTATAACTGATTTTGTGACAATTAAAGGAACGGCGAACAGCAATGAGTTAAAGTTGCTGCAATTGGCTGCGTCTGTAGAACGAAATTCGGAGCATCCTTTGGGGGAAGCTGTTGTTAGATACGCTCAATCTCAAGAGGTTAATTTGACGGATGTTAAGAATTTTGAGGCGATCGCCGGGAGTGGTGTTCGCGGGGTTGTAGGCGGAAAGTCGATCGCCCTGGGAACGCTGAGGTGGATGCAGGAACTCGGTTGCGATACTGAATATCTGGAACTGCGCGCCAGAGCTTTGGAAGCTGCGAGCAAAACGGTTGTTTGGATGGCTGTAGAGGGCAAAATAGAGGCAATTCTGGGCATTGCGGATGCCCTCAAACCCTCGTCAGCGCAGGCGGTGAAAGCGCTTCAAAAACTCGGTTTGGAGGTGGCGATGCTGACTGGAGATAATCGCGCGACTGCGGAGTCGATCGCCCAATCCGTAGGCATTACTCGCGTTTTTGCCGAAGTTAGACCCGACCAAAAAGCAGCTCAAATCCAAGCCCTGCAACGGGAAGGAAAAATTGTCGCGATGGTGGGAGACGGGATTAACGATGCACCGGCTTTGGCCGCTTCAGACGTGGGAATTGCGATCGGCACCGGCACAGATGTGGCGATCGCAGCCAGCGACATTACCTTAATTTCAGGAGATTTGCAAGGCATAGTTACTGCAATTAAACTTTCCCGCGCCACCATGCGGAACATCCGCGAAAATCTGTTTTTTGCGTTTATTTACAACATCGCTGGAATCCCGATCGCGGCGGGCATTTTGTTCCCCATTTTTGGCTGGCTGCTAAATCCAATTATCGCCGGTGCAGCAATGGCTTTCAGTTCAGTCTCTGTAGTTACTAATGCTTTGCGATTGCGAAATTTTAAAGCCAAATCTAGTGCATAAATTTAGTCATCAGTCATTAGTCATTAGTCATCAGTCATCAGTCATCAGTCATTAGTCAACAGTCAACAGTCAACAGTCAACAGTCAACAATGACGGACGGTGCAACCGGAATCGATATCAGGCGTGGAATACGCACCCTCCCCCGATTTATAAACGAAACTCTCTTGTATAAACTAGGAGAAATTTAAAAAATGTTGAACCAGCGCCAAATCTTAGGAAGCCTCGGAAGTTTAGGAATTATGCTCGGAATTGCATCGGGAGTTCGAGCAAATCAAATCTCAACTCATCCTGCAAAATCAACAGCTCAATTTCGGCATATCGAACAGCCGTTAAGTTTAAAAATAGGCGTAACAGCAGCCGGACTGACATTAATTGGTTTAGAATTATGGTGGTTTTTGTTCAGTAAAAAGCCAGCTAAAACCAAGTAAACTTTGCAAAGGCGGTTTTTTCCAGCGAGATATCGCTAAAATTGAGGAAGCTTAAAAAATTTGGAGTGAGCTAAATGCAACTACTACACACGATGCTCCGAGTCGGCAACCTGGAAGAGTCCCTCACATTTTACACCGAGGTTCTGGGCATGAAATTGCTGCGACAAAAGGACTATCCAGACGGTAAATTTACTCTGGCTTTTGTGGGCTACGGCGATGAATCCGACACTACAGTTTTGGAATTAACATACAACTGGGGCGTCACAGAGTACAATTTGGGGGATGCTTACGGTCATATTGCGATCGGCGTTGACGACATTTACGGTACTTGCGAAGAAATTAAAGCTCGCGGTGGTAAAGTTAGTCGGGAACCCGGCCCGATGAAGCACGGTTCAACTGTCATCGCTTTTGTACAAGACCCAGATGGATATAAAGTTGAATTAATTCAACTGCAAAATCCACGCGACTAGAAAGAAACCGGGTTTCTGCGATAATTTTGGCATCCTCATCGAGACTTGGTGAAGAAACCCGGTTTCTGACTCCCAATGGGAACCAATTATTAAAGTTTAGGGTTTCTTTTTGGGAGATTGGGGAGGTTGGGGAGATTTTAAGATGTTGTCCTTCCCCATTTTATCAACGATTAAGTCGCTGATAATCTGAGCTCCGTGGGATGTAAAGTGCAAGCCGTCATTATTTTTCACATAGCCTCGCTTACCCGATTTATTAGCAACTACTGGAACAAATTTTCCTCCTTGTCCAAAGGTCTCCCAAGTAGAAATAAATTCGATTTTGGCTGAAGATTTGCTGGCAGTTTTATAAATATTGTTCATGATGGGAAAAGCTTTGAGATACGAAGATTTGTTAGGCATCGATTGACCGACCCAATACACTTTTCTCACGGATGACGAATCAAGTAAATTTGCATATCTTTCAACTCTTTCTTGATAAGCTTTTTGCCATTCTTTGGTCATAACAGCCCAGCCTTTTCCTTGAGAATCAATGATATTTTGACGGTCATTGGTTCCAAACATAACTATCACTACATCCGGCTGGTAATTATTAATAATTTGGCGAGTTCTGGCATACCAATCATAATAATCTATCCGATTTAATCCGGTCGAGACCTTGTAGTCTATTTTCGTATCGGCGATATTGTATTTTGTCTTAAGAGTGTACTGGAGTTGAATTCCTAAGTCGAACATTACGGAATCTCCAATAAATAAAAATCTGCGATAAGGTCTGGTCAGTTTAGGTTTGGCTGGGGTTGGTTTTTTAGCTGGGGTTGGTTTTTTAGCATTAGCAGGCTTTGGGGGTTCAACGGCGGCTTTTGTTTCGGTTGTGACAGGAGGAATTTCTGATTCTTTGGGGAGGCTATCGAAGTTAATATCTTTAATTTTGCTCCAAAAAGCTTGTTCGGATTTTCTGAAACCGTCTATTTCGATCTGGCGCGCTGCTTCTTTGATTTCTGGACTGGCGAAAGGAGTTGAAGCAAAGCTTTTTAGAAATAATGATAAGTTTGAAAATATTAAAGTGAGAATTACAGAAGTAACAATCAGCAAAATTTCCCGGTCTTTCATATTTCTTAGAAATTAAAGTAAATAAAAGGCGGCATGGTACTCGGCCCCAACATCAAGATAGTATACACGAGCAGTGAAACTAAGACAACCCGAAAGAAAATGTTTTTTAATGACAATACGGTTTGCAATAGTTTCGCGATGCGATCGCCCCACCAGTTGATCGCGCCAATGACTGCAATTACTAAATACAATTGCCAAAAGTTAAATTGAAAAGTGGCTACCGCAGGATGGACAATTCCTTGAAAAAAACTCACCGCCGTTTCCCAGTTGGGAGTGCCGAAAAATACCCAGCTACAAGTAACAAAAGTAAATGTTAGCAGCCAACTGCAAAATTTAGCAAATCTGGGAAAGGCATAGTCTAACTTAAAGTGGATAGATTGGGGGATATCTTTACATAAATGGTTGACAATTAATCCTAAACCGTGAATTGCTCCCCAGAAAATAAAGTTTAAACCGGCGCCGTGCCAAAATCCGCCGATCGCCATTGTCATCAGTAAATTTAGGTACTTCCTCAACTTGCCGTATTTGTTGCCGCCAAAGGGAAAGTAAACGTAATCCCTCAGCCACTCGGAAAGACTGATGTGCCACCTTTTCCAAAATTCTTGCAGGCTCAGCGATCGGTATGGCATATTAAAGTTGGCAATGGGTTTAAAACCCAGCAAACAGGAGATGCCGTTGGCTAAATCCGAGTAGCCGCTGAAATCTACGTAAATTAGACAGGAATAGGAAATTGCCGCGAGGATTAAATCGATGCTGCTGTACTGCTGGGGGACTTTGAATGGCAAGTCAGTGAAGTTAAACAAAAAGCTCGATAAAGTATATTTTTTGAAGAGCCCCGACAAAATCAAAACTATAACTTCTTCAATTTTATAGTCGTATTTTTCCGGTGAATTTAGCTGCCCGTAAAATTCGCGAACTCGCGAGATTGGCCCGGAGGCAATTTGCGGAAAGTAGGTAATGTAGGCGGCATAGTCTACAAATTTCGGACAAGGGATTTTTTGCTGGTAGCAGTCGATTAAATGAGAAATCATTCTAAAAGTGTAGAACGACACGCCGACGGGGGCGATTATTTGCAAAACGGGAAAGTTGGCGGGAATTTGTAGCTGGTTAAGTACCTCAAATAAAGAAGTTACAAAGAAGTTGCAATATTTAAAGATGCCGAGATAGCCAATGTTGAAAATTAGACCGGAGATTAAAGCAATTTTTTTATACTTACTGTTGCCGATCACCCGGAGAATGATATAATTGTAGACTGTAGAGAAAATGAGGAGTAAGAGAAAGTCAAAGCTCCAAAAGGAATAAAATAATAAACTAGAAGCTAACAAGACAATTTTATACAAATCGACTTGGGGTTTCACCGAGACGATCAGGCTAAAAATAATTAGGAAAAATACTAAAAATTGGTAAGTGGGAAATAGCATAAATCTCAGTCGCTAAAAAATCTTGTTTGTGGCAATATTTTTATAAGTACGGCCAGCGAACCTATCCCGAAGGGAATCGCCAGAGTCGGTCTGAACTCATATGTTGCACCATTGTCAGTTAGCCTTTTATGAACAGGCAAGATGCCTGTTCCACAAGAAAATTTATCTTTTGTGGAACGGGCATCTTGCCCGTTCTTGAGAATGGCGCAAGATGTGAGTCTCACCGCAGCAAATTTCGGGGTGGATTGCGGACTGTAAGCTTTTGCAAGAGGTCAATTAGGTCATAACTTCCGCCCTAGTTAACCGCACTCATAAATTCATAATCCTGTTTAAAGATTATGATGGTTGTGAGACGATGTATTAACGGATAACAACAGGAATCCCCTTGATTGCGAGGAACCAACGTGCAGCCAACAGACCCTAGCAAATTTACAGATCAAGCCTGGGAAGCCATTGTCAAATCCCAGGATGTAGCCCGCCGCTTTGCCAATCAGCAGCTAGAGGTTGAACATTTAGCCATCGCCCTTCTCGAACAGCAAGGCCAGGCCAACAGCATTCTCAGCAAAGCTGGAGTCGATGCCCCCCGCTTGGCCCAGCAGTTAGATGCTTTTGCCAAACGACAGCCCAGAGTTGCCAACGCTGACCAACTATACCTCGGTCGCGGCTTAGAAGTGATGTTAGATGTTGCCGAGGCCACCAGGGCGACTTGGCAAGATAATTTTATCGCCGTTGAACATTTATTAATTGGTTTAGTAGAAGACGAACGAGTCGGGCGCAGGTTGCTGACAAAAGGCGATGGGCCGCCGGGCCGCCCCGGTTACGATCGCAAACCCCCAGCCGGTACACTCGATCGACCAAAACTCGAAGAAGCCATCAAATCTTTCCGCGCCACTGCTAAAGCCCAAGAAAAAAATTCCGAAACCGGGAAAGGCAGCCGCAGCAGCGCTAAAGCCCAAGATCAAGATGGGGAAGCTAACTCCGACGCCCTCAGCAAGTACGGTCGCGATTTGACTGAAGCCGCCAAAGCCGGCAAACTCGACCCAGTAATCGGCCGCGACGAGGAAATCCGCCGCGTGGTACAAGTTCTTTCCCGCCGCCAAAAAAACAATCCGGTGTTAATTGGCGATCCCGGAGTGGGAAAAACTGCGATCGCCGAAGGTTTAGCCCAACGAATTGTCAACGGCGACGTGCCCGAATCTTTGAAAAATCGCCAGCTATTTAGCCTCGACATGGGCAGTTTAATTGCTGGGGCAAAATTCCGGGGCGAATTTGAAGAACGATTGCGGTCTGTTCTGCGGGAAGTCATCGATTCCGACGGGCAAATTGTCCTATTTATTGACGAATTGCACACGGTTGTAGGCACTGGCGGCGGTGGCAGTTCCGGTTCGGGAATGGATGCGGGAAATTTGTTAAAACCCATGTTGGCCAGAGGCGAATTGCGCTGCATCGGCGCTACAACTCTCGACGAATTCCGCAAGAATATTGAAAAAGATCCAGCCCTGGAACGCAGATTTCAACAAGTATTTGTCGGCGAGCCCAGCGTAGAAGATACTGTTTCGATTTTGCGCGGATTGAAAGACCGTTACGAACGCCACCACGGGGTAAAAATTACTGATTCGGCCCTGGTAGCTGCTGCAACTCTGTCTTTTCGCTATATTTCCGATCGCTTTTTGCCAGACAAGGCGATCGACCTCGTAGATGAAGCGGCCGCCCACTTGAAAATGGAGATTACCTCTAAACCTGTGGAATTGGAAGGCATTGACCGCCGGGTGATGCAGTTGGAAATGGAAAAATTGTCGATCGAAGGCGAAGGCAAAGGTGCTCTCGCCCCTGGGCTCGGCTTCCGCGTCGAACGCATCACATCTGAGATTGACATTTTAAAAGCTAAGCAGGAAAAATTGTCTTCTCAGTGGTTGGGTGAAAAGCAGTTGTTGGATGCAATCAATAAATTGAAAGCAGAAGAAGACCAACTGCGAGTCCAAATCGAACAAGCAGAAAGGGCTTACGATTTGAATAAAGCCGCACAGTTAAAATACGGCAAGTTGGAAACTGCGGTGCGCGATCGCGAAGCCAAAGAAGCGGAACTTTTGAAACAGCAAGCTCAAGGTTCTTCCCTGCTGCGCGAAAAAGTTACTGAGGGCGATATTGCGGAAATTGTCGCTAAATGGACGGGCATTCCGGTTAATCGGTTGTTAGAATCAGAACGCCAAAAATTGCTGCAATTGGAAAAACACTTGCACCAAAAAGTTATCGGTCAAGAGGAAGCTGTAACAGCCGTGGCGGCGGCAATTCGGCGCGCTAGGGCGGGTATGAAAGACCCCGGCAGGCCGATCGGCTCTTTCTTGTTTATGGGCCCGACAGGCGTGGGAAAAACTGAGTTAGCGCGGGCGTTGGCGGAGTTTTTGTTTGACAGCGATGATGCGATCGTCCGCATCGATATGTCGGAATACATGGAGAAGCACAGCGTTTCCCGGTTGGTAGGAGCTCCTCCCGGATATGTCGGTTACGATGAAGGGGGACAACTTTCCGAAGCAGTGCGGAGACATCCTTATTCGGTAGTGCTGTTTGACGAAGTGGAAAAAGCGCACCCGGATGTATTTAACATTTTGCTGCAAGTGTTGGATGACGGCAGAATTACCGATTCTCAAGGTCGAGTGGTTGACTTTAGAAATACCGTAATTGTGATGACTAGCAATATCGGCAGCGACCACATTTTAGACGTGTTTACTAAGAAGGAAAAAACCGTCAAAAAACCTGCTAGTCGGAAGCAGGAAACGAAAGATTTGTCAAGTCAAAAGACAGATTATAAAGTGGCTGCCGACGGTACTGTCGAGGTGTCGGCCCAGCGAGTCGAGGTTGATAGTGTAACTAAGAGTGAAAACAAGACTGAAAACAAGAGTGAAAATGAAAATTTATTGACTCAAGAACGGGAGACAGACCAAGAGTACGAACAGATGTTAAAACGGGTGATGGCAGCGCTGCGATCGCACTTCAGGCCCGAATTTCTCAATCGGGTGGACGAGATAATTTTGTTCCACACTTTGAGCAAGATCGAACTGCGGCAAATAGTCAGCATTCAAGTGAAGCGGATCGAGCGTTTGTTGGCAGAGCAAAAAATCACTTTGGAACTGTCGGATGCCGCGAAAAATCATATCACAGATGTTGGTTACGACCCGGTTTACGGCGCTCGTCCCTTAAAACGTGCCATCCAGCGGGAGCTGGAAAACCCGCTGGCAAACAAGATTCTGGAAAATGCGTTTGTCGAGGGCGATACAATTGCGATCGACTGCGAAAATAACTCTTTGCAGTTTCGCAAAAAAGATTCTCGCCCAGCGCTAGTAGGTAACAGTTTGTAGTTGCCGAATAGTTAGGAACAGGCAAGATGCCTGTTCCACAAACCATCCATTCTCTTGTGGAACAGGCCCAAAAGCCTGTTATTGAAAATTAGGAACAGGCAAGATGCCTGTTCCACAAACCATCCATTTTCTTGTGGAACAGGCCCAAAAGCCTGTTATTGAAAATTAGGAACAGGCAAGATGCCTGTTCCACAAACCATCCATTTTCTTGTGGAACAGGCATCCTGCCTGTTATTCAAAATTAGGAACAGGCCCAAAAGCCTGTTATTGAAAATTAGGAACAGGCAAGATGCCTGTTCCACAAACCATCCATTTTCTTGTGGAACAGGCCCAAAAGCCTGTTATTGAAAATTAGGAACAGGCAAGATGCCTGTTCCACAAACCATCAATTCTCTTGGGGAACAGGCCCAAAAGCCTGTTATTGAAAATTAGGAACAGGCAAGATGCCTGTTCCACAAACCATCAATTCTCTTGGGGAACAGGCCCAAAAGCCTGTTATTGAAAATTAGGAACAGGCAAGATGCCTGTTCCACAAACCATCCATTTTCTTGTGGAACAGGCCCAAAAGCCTGTTATTGAAAATTAGGAACAGGCAAGATGCCTGTTCCACAAACCATCAATTCTCTTGTGGAACATGCCCAAAAGCCTGTTATTGAAAATTAGGAACAGGCCCAAAAGCCTGTTATTGAAAATGGTGAAACCTGTTACTTGATATCAAGAATTAGACATGGTGCGGCTGCCATAGGCATCCATGCTGTAGGCGGGAACGCGAACACGGTAATCAACTTCTGTTCCCGTCACTGATTTTGCCAGTTGTTCAAAAGACTCATCGTTCCAATTCCGCTCGTGGATAGGCTTTGACTGTTCGCCCAGGAAATATGCTTGAGTGCCAATTACTGAGGCTGCTACCCAACCGACGATTAAAAGAGCGATTACAATAGTCATTTTTACTTTTCCTTTAACTTTTGTTGCTTTATGTAAATAAATGTAACAAAAGTTAGTAATAAACGTCAAGGTACTGTAATGTCGTGGCAACCGTCCGGCAGGTAGTAAATACCGCACCTTTGACGGCAGCGGGAGAGGGAGAGAAGGGGAGCATCTCAATGAAAGCAGCCCTCCGCTAGAAATTGGAGTTGGGAGCCAGGAGGCAGGAGGAAAGAGGAAGAAGGAAGGAGCAAGAAGAAGTGTTTTTACAAATATGAGATGCTCCCGGAAGAAGGGGAGAGAGCGAGAGTATGTAGGGTGGGCACCGCCCATCGGTAGCTAGCACAGTACCCGGATTGTGAACTGTATCCGAAATAGCAAAACAGATTGTTGAGAGTTTATAATTAAGAAATTTTAAGTTTTGCGTTAATAAATTACGATTAAAAGTCTGCCGCTGGCATGAGGATCGCGGTCAAATTATGAGTTATGATTTATCAGTTTGGATTGGAACTAACAAATCCCAATTACCAAATTTTAAGTACAAATTACTAATTACCAATCATCGCTACAAATCATGCCAAACTCAATGTTAAATAACGACCCGTTGTGGTTCAAAGACGCGATTATTTACGAAGTACCAGTTCGCGCTTTTGCAGACAGCAATGCAGACGGGATCGGCGACTTTAGAGGCCTTACAGAAAAACTGGATTACCTGCAAAACTTGGGAGTAACAGCAATTTGGGTACTGCCATTTTTTCCCTCGCCGCTCCGAGACGACGGCTACGATACATCTCACTATACTACGGTCAACCCGATTTACGGCACATTAGAGGACTTTAAAGACCTTTTAGAAGCAGCGCACCAACGGGGAATTCGCGTCATTATTGAGTTAATTGTTAACCACACTTCCGATCAGCACGCTTGGTTTCAGCGAGCGCGTCGCGCCCCAAAAGGCAGTAACGAAAGAGATTTTTATGTGTGGAGCGACACGCCGGAAAAATATCAAGATGCTCGGATTATTTTCCAAGATTTTGAAACATCTAATTGGGCTTGGGATGCGGTAGCAAAAGCTTATTACTGGCACCGTTTTTATTCCCACCAACCCGATTTGAATTACGACAATCCGGCCGTCCGTCAAGCCATCTTAGATGTGGTAGATTTCTGGTTGGCACTGGGAGTAGACGGACTGCGGATGGATGCGGTGCCTTACCTGTACGAGCGCGAAGGTACTAACTGCGAAAACCTGCCAGAAACTCACGTATTCCTGAAGCAATTGCGGCAGCACGTCGATGAGAAATTTCCGAACCGGATGTTGCTGGCTGAGGCGAATCAGTGGCCGGAGGATGCGGTTGAATATTACGCTGCTGGCGATGAATGTCACATGAACTTTCATTTTCCGCTGATGCCGCGTTTATTTATGGCTTTGCATATGGAAGATAGCTTCCCCATTAGCGACATTCTCCAGCAAACTCCGCAGATTCCCAATAACTGTCAGTGGGCATTATTTTTGCGGAATCACGATGAATTGACGCTGGAAATGGTGAGTGATGAAGACCGAGATTATATGTATCGGGTTTACGCTCAAGATACTCAGGCGAGAATTAATTTGGGCATCCGCCGCCGCTTGGCTCCTTTGATGGGAAATAACCGCCGTCGTATCGAGTTGATGAATGCTTTGCTGCTGTCTCTTCCGGGTACGCCGGTGCTTTACTACGGCGATGAAATTGGCATGGGAGACAATATCTATTTGGGCGATCGCAACGGGGTGAGAACTCCGATGCAGTGGAGTGGCGATCGCAATGCCGGTTTTAGTCGCGCGAACCCGCAGCGGCTTTACGCACCGCCAATTGTTGACCCTGAATATCACTACGAATCTGTTAACGTGGACGCGCAGCGGGCGAATCCGAGTTCTCTGTGGTGGTGGATGAAACGCCTGATTGCAATTAGGCAGCGCTTCCAAGCATTCGGCCGCGGAACTTGCGAGTTTCTGTACCCGGAAAACCGCAAAGTTTTAGCTTTTGTTCGCACTTATCAAGACGAACACATCCTCGTAGTGGCTAATTTGTCACGCTTCGTCCAGACGGCCGAATTAGACCTTGGGCCCTTTAAAGGTGCCGTTCCGGTGGAGATTTTCGGCCGCACGGAGTTTCCTGCAGTTGGGGAGCAGCCTTACTTTTTGAGCTTGAGCCCTCACACTTTTTACTGGTTTACTCTTACTGCTAAACACGAAGATTTTTCGTTGCACGGTTATCATACAGACTTGCCTAGTTTGGCGGTGATAGGCAATTGGAAAAATGCTTTTGCTACAAGTCAGTTAAGCGATATGCTGCTTAATCTTTTGCCGGGATACTTGCGGCGCAATCGCTGGTTTAGCGGTACAGACCGGACAATTCAATCTTTAGAAATAAGTGAGGTTGTACCGGTTGAATGTAAAGATAGCGCGGGGGAGGAATCTCAAGTTTACATTCTGTTCTTGCAGTTGAATTATACTGAAGGTATGCCGGAAACTTACGTTTTGCCTTTAGGGTGGGAAGAGATTAAAGGCGATGTGGACGATCGGGCGATCGCGCGCCTGCACTTCCCAGAAACCAACAAGGAAGTCGGGGTACTATTTGATGCTGCAGGGGACAAAGGTTTTCTGAGCGCGCTGCTGGGGACGATCGCCAATTCTCGCAGTTACAGAGGTGTTGCAGGTCAACTGCTAGGAATTGCCGACAGTGCATTCAAATCAGAAGAAGAGTTAGCGCAGCTCGAACCTCACCTGTTCAAAAAAGAACAAAGCAATACCTCTGCAGGTTACGGCGACCGCTTCGTCCTGAAAATATTGCGAAAAATCGAGGAAGGAATTAACCCCGAATTAGAAATCGGACGCTTTTTAACAGAGCGCAACTCGATCCAACACTACGCTCCAATTGCCGGAGCATTGGAATATCACACACCAGCAAAACAAGTCCTTACAGTCGGAATCCTACAAAAATTAATCCCCGACAGCGTAGATGCTTGGTCTTATACATTAGACACGCTGCGCGACTATTTCGAGCAAGTAATGACAGTAGAAGCAAAGCATTCCGGCGAGAATTTATCTACTGCCCCCGAAAATTATTTGCCGAACGCTTTGACCGGACAAACCCAGCGGCAGCAAAACTCGCTAGTAGCCGATTTATCCCTAGAAATTCCGGCATTAGCTCGCGAACTCATCGGCTCTTACTTAGCATCAGCCGAACTTTTAGGTCAGCGGACAGCCGAACTTCACCTCGCTTTAGCTGCTGACACAGAAAATCCCGCTTTTGCCCCAGAAAGCTTTACCTCGTTTTACCAGCGTTCCATCTATCAATACATGAGAAATGTGGCAGGAAGAACTTTGCTGGAGCTGAAAAAACGGCTGTCAAAACTGCCGCCAGAAATACAAAAATCGGCGCAAAAGCTGCTCAACCGCGAAGATTTGCTCATGGAACGTTTCAAGTCTATTTTGAACTTGAGAATCACGGCCGATAGAATTCGCTGTCACGGGGACTTTCATTTTGGGCAAGTTCTTTATACAGGCAAAGACTTCGTAATTATTGATTTCGGAGGAGAACGCGATCGACCCTTAAGCGAGCGACGGATGAAGAGGTCGCCCCTGCGAGATGTTGCGGGAATGCTGCAATCTTTGAGTTACGCTGTTACTTTGGCACTCCGCAATGAAGTAGAAAGTGGCATGATTCGCCCTGAAAATCTCCCGGAGATGCAGCAGTGGGCCAACGTTTGGCACCGCTGGGTCAGCCTCACTTTTGTTAAGAGCTATTTGGCAACAGCAGCCGATGCAGATTTCTTGCCCAAATCTATACCGGAACTACAAGTTTTGCTGGATGCTTACATTTTGGAAAAAGCGGTTGGCGAGCTAGCCTACGAACTCAATTACCGCTTGGATTTGGCGGAAATTCCGCTTCAGCGGATTCTACAATTGCTGAATTTATAAGGGCGGGTTTATCTATACTCGTTAGGGTGCGTGGCTTTCTAGCCACTCAAGTGGCAGCGAGATGCTGGAAAGTGACGCACCTTACATGACACCAAATCTGGTTTGATAAGGATTTGAGATCATGTCCGATCGAGTGACCGCGATGAAAAGGGCGGGTTTTTGAGATTGTCAATTATGGGCAGATATTTTTTGTTAACCCGCCCCTACCGTATTAGGGGTAATCGACGGGACATAATATGACTGGCGAATATAATTCGCTCTTCTACAAAGAAATTTCGCGCCCAGCGAGGCTAGAATAAAAGATGGTAAAAAACTGATTTTCTATTACTTAAAATAAAGGGCGGCTTGATATAAAACTTGTTCTTGATGAGTTAACAAAGTGCAGTCAGAAAGCGGGTAAGCCACACAAGTAACAGCGTAGCCAGCTTGCAATTCTGACGGCTTCAAAAACTTTTGTTCGCTTTGGTCGATTTCACCGCTCAGCAGTTTGACGACGCAAGCAGAACACTCTCCTTGCTTGCATCCATTCGGCAAGCGGATGCCGGCATCTTCTGCCATATCTAAGATATACTGGTCGTCTGGTACTGCGATCGTGCGATCGAGCGCCCGATCCTCATTCACCAACCGAACTTGATAAACTGCCATTTTTTCCTTATTCCTCGCAAAAGGGCGGGTTTACGATGCTGTTAGTCCTAGCAAATATTTCGGGTAAAACCCGCCCTACAACTAGAAAGGGCGGATTTATATCGTGTATATCTAGACAAGTGCTTCTTGATAATCGAGATTTTCCTCTAGATAAATAGCCCGAATATCCTCTGGCAAGTTGGATTCTAAACTTTGATATCCTTTTTGCAGCAAAGCCTTTACCTGAGCCGGCGAAATAGCTTCGCCTTCTGCTTGCAAATAAGCTGCAATTCGAGTTTCGCTCCAGCGGAAAGTCTGAGCCATCAACACCACTAAACGCGGCAACGGCGCTAACAATTCCAAGGCTTGTTTGACGTAACACCACAGGGGAGGCGGAGCCGATTGCAAAGAGTAGTGAATCGACTCAACAGGGGGCAATTCAGCTTGATTTATGCAGACTGCGGTGACATTAATCAGCCAGTTTTGGAGACTGAGATTCCCGCCATCAGACTCTTGGATTTCGCGACGCAAATCGAGGCCTCGGAGTTCGTGATAGATGTGCAGCCAAGTGTGGGCAAACAGGTAATCGCCTTGTACGGGCGATCGCACGGAATGGCGAATCAGGGAGTGTACAATTTGAGCGTAGCGACAAAAAATTGCCGTGAAGAACCTACCTTGATCGGGATGGTTTTGAAACAGAGTCAATAATTCCTGATCACTGTGGTGAAACAGGGATTTGACCACAGGATGGTTGAGTTCTGAAAAATTAGGTGTTTGCACAATTGTTCTGGAAAGGTTTTGGGAATAAATGCTGGTGCAGCCCGATTCTACACGATTTGTCGCTCGATGTTCCAGAGTTGAGGGTGATTTTGTCGGGGCGATGTGCGATGGATCTCATTAGTTTTCACCTCTACAGGACTAACTCCGATGTCATCCAGGGCTAAGCGCGAAGGAGCTCCGAGATTCTTTGCGCTTAGCTTGTGAATGACAATTTACCGTTCGCAATGCGTAAGTCCTACTCTAGATGACCCAGTTGGGTGAATTTCTAAAAAGCTAGCGAGTTCGCAGTAAACTTGACAGAAGACACAGCAAAGGCGAGGTTCGCCATCAGGAGACAAAACGCAGTGAAACAGTTAAGTTTATTCCCAGAAGCAGAGATCATGGCGAGTTCTGCGGAAACTGCCAATTGTGCTGAACGCGATCGCATCGAAGCAAAATTTGCGCCGTACATGAGTGAAGAACTGCGACTGGGACAACTCGTATCCTACGCAGGCAACAAAAGCTTGCCAGTTCTCCGCCTCTTCCGCTACAAAGAAGCATTTTCCTTTGCTTTAGTCAAGCAATTTATTCACCGTTTTGGATTAACAGAAAAGGATTATTTATTTGAGCCTTTCTGCGGCATGGGGACAACTTTATTTACAGCTATGCAGCACAATATCCCCGCATTAGGAATAGATAGACTGCCAATAGCTACCTTTATTGCTGGGACGCTACCCCTTTTCTGTTCAGTAGAACCGCAAACTCTGCGAAAAACTTTTGCCGAACTCAAAGCTAAGGCGGACAAAGCAGAACCCGCTGAGGTGGCAATGGATGTCAAGATTATGCAAGTCGCTTTTCCAGAAGCAACGCTGCTCAAATTGCGCCAGTGGAAAAGCGCTATTGAAAGTTTATCTTCACCCTTGCGAGAAATTTTTCAACTGCTGTTTTTGGCTATTTTAGAGCCTTGCAGCTACACGGCAAAAGACGGTCAATTTTTACGCATGAAACAGGATAAGTTAATTCCCGATCCTGGGGAAATGCTGCAACAGAAAGTATATGAAGCTGAAGAAGATATTCTATCCTTAAGGTGTTTGTGGGGGCAAAAGAAATCCGCGCCACTTCCCGCAGTTCAGTTAGGTGATACTCGGAATTTGAGCAATGTGAATTTTGAGACACAACCCACAGCTTTGATTACATCTCCACCCTATCCTAACCGTTACGACTACACCCGCACCTATTCGCTGGAACTGTGCTTTAACTTTGTCAAGAACTTTGAGGAGTTAAAGGAGTTGAGGTTTGGGATTTTGCGATCGCACATCGAATCAAAAATTGATGCTTTTGACAAACCGCCAAATCCTGTAATCGCCGAAGTTGTAGACATACTCCGACAGCAAGGGAAAGCATTAAATAATCCCCGCATTCCTGATATGTTGACAGCCTATTTTGTGGATATGCAAAAAGCTATTTGCGAATGGGCCAAAATTCTAGCTCCCGGTGCAAAAGTAGCGGTAGTTGTGGATAACGTGCGTTTTGCCAGCGAGATAGTCCCAGTCGATTTAGTGCTTTCAGAAATGGCCCAAGAGCTGGGTTTTCGAGTAGAGCAAGTAATTGTTGCCCGCTACAAAGGTAACAGTTCCCAGCAGATGGGTAAATATGGTCGAATTCCTGTCCGCGAGAGCGTGCTCATTTGGCATAAAGAATAGGTGACTGTAATGGCATCATCGAATAGGCGCGAAGCTTGGTTGCTCGATCAGTTGTCCAAGAGTGAGTTTTTTCACCAAAAACTGCACGAATGGGGAATGTTGGAGACAGCCTCTCAAATTGAACAGGTAAAAGGGGAAACACTGCCGTGGGAATGCGATAATCTGGGCATTTCTCAAAAAGCTTGGAATAAGGTAATTCACCGCGGCATCAAGCCCGTGATTGTCTTTGCTCACCCCCAGGTTTTGATTAGTGTATCTTGTGCTGTAGGCTACTACAGAATGTTAGCAATGGTTTCCCAAAAATCAATGAAGCAAGTTGGACTGTCAAGCATTCGCTATGAGCAAGGCAAAGGTTTCCCTGATGAGTTGGTGGCTGGGAATATAGCTCAGCACTTAAATAAAATCATTAGCCATTTAGTTGAAACTGATGAACAGATAGACGCTCGCGAATTTGATTTATGGCGTGGAATGGCTGCTGGTTCGCAAGCTCAGGGTTCCTGGCAGAATGCGAAGGGGAGCAAAGTCGAAATTCTCATAAAAGCTATGGTGCAGTTGAGATTGCGTGAGGAAGACTGGATTTCTAATGAAACAGGTAACTCTGACGAAAAAGTTATGCAACTGAAAGATGGGCGGAGAATCGTATTTGCCAGCGAACCTGACATTGGAGTTTACAGAAATGAACAGATTCTAGTCGCAGTTGAAATTAAAGGAGGCATAGATACTGCTGGCGTTTTGGAGCGGTTTGGAGCAACGCTCAAAAGCTTGAGTCGAGCTAAAGAAGTTAATTCGGAATCAACAACGATTCTTATCTTACCGGGTGTTTCTGTTACTACACGAGCCATATCTGCTCTCAATGCGGCCCAGAATGTTGTCAATTATTGGTTCATTTTGGAAGAATTAGTAGAGCAAGATCGCAAAAAAGAAGAACTGTTCAGGTTACTCGGTTTGTGAAACCGTCCACTATGTTAGGACAGTCAATACGCTCTGGCAAGCTTTTGACTGTAAATTCGCATTGCCGAGTGGTTGTTAGGATGCGATCGCGCCCGGTATTACTGCTGTTGAATTGCCATGCAAAAATGTGCGATCGCATCAATAGTTTAGTTCTCAATTACTGTTTAAACAAAACGCCATATCCTCCGCCCCCAGGAGTCTCAATCACAAACACATCCCCCGGCTGCATTTCCACACTCGCCGTACTCCCCAATTCCTCAACTTTTCCCTCCACGCGCTCAACATAATTCCGCCCAAGTTTCCCCGCTTCACCCCCATTCAAACCGCAAGGAGAAATCACCCGTCTCCCCGATAAAATTCCCGCCGTCATCGCCTCCCGAAACCGCACTCGCCGCACAACTCCATTCCCCCCGCGATGAGATCCATTCCCCCCACTATTAGCAAGAATTTCAAAACTTTCTAACAACACTGGGAACCGCCACTCTAATACTTCTGGGTCAGTTAAACGCGAATTAGTCATGTGAGTCTGAACCGCATCCGTACCATCAAAATCTGCACCAGCACCCGAACCGCCGCAAATAGTTTCATAATATTGATAGCGCTGATTTCCCAAGGTAAAATTATTCATAGTTCCCTGAGAAGCAGCCATCACTCCCAAAGCACAATACAAAGCATCGGTAATATTCTGCGATGTTTCCACATTTCCGGCAACTACCGCCGCTGGATAGCGAGGATTCAGCATACAGCCTTCGGGATTGATGATTTCGAGAGGTTTCAAACAGCCCGCATTGAGAGGAATATCGTCATCTACTAAGGTGCGGAAAACATACAAAACAGCGGCTTTGCACACCGCAGCGGGAGCATTAAAATTGTTGGATTGTTGACCTGAAGTGCCAGTAAAATCTATTTTTGCACTGCGCGCAGATTTGTCAATTGTAATCGCTACCTTAATTTGTCCGCCACTATCCATCGGATAAGTAAACTCGCCATCTTGCAACACATCAATTACCCTGCGTACCGACTCCTCAGCATTGTCTTGTACGAAGCCCATATAAGCTTGCACAGTCTCTAATCCATAATGCTCTACCATCTTGAGAAGTTCTTCTGCGCCGCGCTTGTTAGCAGCAATTTGTGCTTGCAAATCGGCTATATTTTGAGCGGAATTGCGAACAGGAAAGTTCCCCGCTGTCAGAAGTTGTAGTAATTGTTTTTCTCGAAAATTGCCCTCGCTTACTAACAGGAAATTGTCAAGCAATACGCCTTCTTCAGTTACTGTTGTACTGTTGGGAGGCATGGAACCGGGAGTGATGCCGCCGATGTCGGCGTGGTGTCCCCGCGAGGCAACATAAAACAAAGGAAGGGAGGAATCACGATCGAATACTGGAGTAATAACGGTGATATCTGGTAAATGCGTGCCGCCGTTGTAGGGATTGTTAGAAACATAAACATCGCCCGGTTGAATCGCATTGCCTTGTGCTAAAATTAAAGCTTCAACGCTTTCGCTCATCGAGCCCAGATGTACGGGAATGTGGGGCGCGTTGGCAACTAATTGCCCGTTTTTGTCGAAGATTGCACAGGAAAAGTCGAGACGTTCTTTGATGTTGACTGAGGAACTTGTGTTTTGCAATGTGACTCCCATTTGTTCCGCGATCACCCGAAACAAATTATTAAAAATTTCCAGCAAAACAGGATCTGATTTAGCCGCAGATAAACCCGAAGGAACGCGGATATTATCTGCGTCCATCTGCGTGCATCTGCGGTTCAAAATTAAATCATTATTTTCCGTGATTTCCCCTTCCCAGCCCGGTTCTATGATATTAGTTCCCGTAGCTTCAACAATCATAGCAGGGCCACTAATGCAGTCGTGCGATCGCAAATCCTCTCTCTGATAAACAGGCGTTTCCCGCCACCCGCCCGCAACATAGGTTTGCACGGTTGAAATTGGTTGCACAGGCAAGATGCCCGTGCCACAAGAGGGGGAAATTGTGGATGCTTCCGGCACATCCATTGTCGGCAAAATTGGTTGCACAGCCAAGATGCCTGTGCCACAAGAGGGGGAAATTGTGGATGCTTCCGGCACATCCATTGTCGGCAAAATTGGTTGCACAGCCAAGATGCC